>JASGGD010000093.1:0-17625 GCA_047605225.1 Novosphingobium sp. | reverse complement strand
GTGTAGTCGGCGAGGAAGTAGTCGGCGCCGACCACACGAAGATTTCCGCCTGGCTGATGCAGGTCGCCAAGGAAAGCGACCGCATCAAGGTCGTCTCGATCGGCAAGACCGCCGAGGGGCGCGAGCAGTACATGGCGATCGTCTCGTCGCCCGATAACATCCGCAATCTGGAGAAGTACCGTCAGATCGCGCAGAAGCTGGCGCTGGCCAAGGGCCTCGACGACGAGGCCGCCAGGAAGCTCGCCGCCGAGGGCAAGGCGATGGTGTGGATGGACGCCGGACTTCACGCCAGCGAGATCGTCAACGCGCAGAGCCACGTCCAGATCATCCATGAGATGCTGACGGGCAACGATCCCGAGACGCTGCGCCTGCTGGGCGACGACATCATGCTGTTCGTCTTCGCCAATCCGGACGGGCTGGAACTCGTCGCCGACTGGTACATGGCCGATCCGCACAAGCTGACGACGGACTCGATCCCGGTGCTCTACCAGAAGTACATCGGCCACGATAACAACCGCGACAGCTTCGCCTCGACTCAGCCCGAGACGACCAACATGAACCGCGCCGGATACCGCGAGTGGTTCCCGCAGATCCTCTACAACCAGCACCAGACCGGGCCGCTGGGCGCGGTGGTGTTCATCCCACCGTTCCGCGATCCCTACAACTTCAACAACGAGCCGCTGGTCATCAACCAGACCGACGTGATCGGCCAGATGATGCATGCACGGCTGGTAGCGAAGGGGATGGGCGGTTCCGCCATGCGCTCGGCCGCGCCGTATTCGACGTGGTTCAACGGCGGCATCCGCACGATCGGCTACTTCCACAACCAGATCGGCATCCTGACCGAGATCATCGGCAACCCCACGCCGCTCAAGATCCCGTTCGTGCCGGAAAACCAGTTGCCGCGTCAGGACGAGGTGCTGCCGATCGCGCCGCAGGATTGGCATTTCCAGCAGTCGCTCGACTATGTGAAGGAGATGGACCGGGCGATCCTCGACTACGCCTCGCGCTATCGCGAGACGATCCAGTACAACCGCTATGTCATGGGCCGCAACCAGATCGCCAAGGGCAGCGCCGACAGCTGGGTGGTGACGCCCAAGCGCATCGAGGCGGCCAAGGACGCGGCGAAGACCATGCCCAAGCCGGGGCCGGAGGAGACGGCAGGCACCTTCAGCTGGGGCACCGAGAAGGTGATCCCCGCCAGCCTCTACAAGACCGTGCTCAACGCGCCCGAAAAGCGCGCGCCGCGTGCCTACATCATCCCGGCCGACAGGCAGCAGGACATGCCGACGACGGTGCGCTTCCTCAACGCCCTCATCAAAACCGGGATCGAGGTGCAGCAGGCGCCGTCGGCCTTCACTTTCGAGGGCAAAAGCTATCCGGCGGGCAGCTACGTCGTGCGCAGCGACCAGGCGTTCCGGCCCCACGTGCTCGACATGTTCGAGCCGCAGGACCACCCGCAGGACTTCGCCTATGAGGGCGGCCCGCCGATCAAGCCTTACGACGTCACCGGGTACACGCTGGCGCTGCAGATGAACGTGGCCTTCGACCGTGTGCTCGATGCGCCGCCGCCCGCGTTTCCCCTGATTGCCGACGAAATCGCCACGCCGCCGCCGGGCCGCGTACTGGGATCGGGCGGAGCAGGCTGGATCGTCGATCACGGCGTCAACAACAGCTACACGCTCACCAACCGGTTGCTGAAGGCCGGACTGCCGGTGTTCTGGATGAAGCAGGGCCTGACCGTGGACGGCAAGGCGCTCGCGCCCGGTGCGGTATGGATACCCGCCTCGGCCAAGGCGAAGGCGATCGTCGATGCCGCCGTCGCTCCGCTGGGCCTCGATGCCCATGCCGTCGCCGCGAAGCCTGTGGGCGAGACGGTTGCGGTCAAGCCCGTGAAGATCGGTCTCGTCGATGTCTATGGCGGCTCGATGGCCTCGGGCTGGACGCGCTGGATATTCGAGCAGTACGAGTTCCCCTACGAACTGGTCTACCCACAGGCGCTCGACAAGGGCGGGCTCAAGGCGAAGTACGATGCCCTCGTCTTCCAGAGCGACGTGCTCGGTCGTGAGGACGGCATGTCCCGCCCGCAGCCCGCTGCCGCCGACATTCCAGCGCCTTACCGCAAGATGCTGGGTAAGATCACGCCCGAGACGACCTTCCCGCAAGTCGCCGCTTTCGCCAGGGCGGGCGGCACCGTCGTCGCGGTCGGCAACTCCACCCGCATCGGCGAGGCACTGGGCCTGCCGGTCACCAACCTGCTCGCGCCCAAGGGGCCGGACGGCACGGTGAAGCGGGTTTCCTCCAACAGCTTCTACGTCCCCGGATCGATCCTGAGCGCGCAAGTCGACAGCAGCGATCCCCTGGCCTTCGGCGTCGCACCCACGGTCAACCTGTTCTACAACAACAACCCCGTGTTCCGCGCCGATGGACCTTCGGTGCGCAAGGTCAGCTGGTTCGACAAGGAGGACCCGCTCGTCTCCGGCTGGGGCTGGGGGCAGAAGCTGCTGAACGGCGGTGCGGGCATCGTCGAGGGCGGGCTCGGCAAGGGCCGCGTGTTCCTGATGGGGCCGGAAGTGACCCAGCGCGGCCAGCCCTTCGCCACCTTCAAGTTCCTGCTCAACGGCGTGCTGCTCTCGGGCAGCGACGCCAAGCCTGCAACCCCGTCGGACTGAGGGAGAGCGTTCAGTTCACAAGGCTGCGGTCGGCGGCAAGGCGCAGCACCAGATCGGCCCGGCCCGGCATTTCCGTCAGGATGTGCCGGGTCAGCCGTTCGTAGTGCTGGACGAAGCGGTCGAGCCCGGCCTCGTCCATGACCTGCGTTCCGTTGGCTTCGCGGGCACGCAGCGCGTCTTCCTGTTGCCCACGCCAGCCACGGACGACCTCGAAGCCCGGCGCAGCCAGCAGGACGAGGCGATCGATGCGGGCGAAGAGGTCGGCGTAGGGACTGTCCAGCGCGGCATTCACATGACCGCGCCAAATGCCGTCCGGGTCCTCCTCGCGCTCGAGGGCATTGACCGGCACGGCCAGTGCCCCTGCGTCCTGAGGCCGGGCGCCCACGCACCAGCCTTCGAAGATCAGCAGGTCGAGATCGGCGGCAGCGGCATCGCCTTGCGGCGCGGGCTCGTCGCGGGCCTTGTCGAAGCGGGGCAGCGTAACCGGCGCTCCCGCCCGAACCGCATCGAGCAGGGCTATGCCGTGCGCCGCGTCATGCGTGCCGGGCACGCCGCGCGTCGCGAAGAGGGGATGCACGGTGCGGGCAAGCTGCGCCCGCGCATCCCGGCCGAGGTAAAGGTCGTCGAGCGAGAGCACGGCCACCCGCCGCCCTTCCGCTTCTAGTGCGGCCTTCAGCGCTTCGGCGAGCGTCGATTTGCCCGAGCCTTGCGAACCGCACAGGCCGAGGATCAGCGGGCCTTGGCGCGGCTCCTCCAGCCAGCGCCTGACGGCCCCGGCGACGCGCTCAGCCGACGGGATCAAGCAGGGGCTCCCCGGCGAAGAAGCGGTCGAGGTTGTCGGCGACCTTCATGCCCATCGCGGTACGCGCCTCGATCGTGGCGCTGCCGAGGTGGGGCAGGAGCACGACGTTGGGTAAATCGACCAGCGCGGGATGGACGCTCGGTTCCGCCTCGTAGACGTCGAGGCCCGCCGCGGCGATCCGGCGTTCGGCCAGCGCCTCGGCCAGCGCGGCCTCGTCGATCAGGGTGCCGCGCCCGGTGTTCACCAGCACCGCATGAGCAGGCATCCGCGCGAGCAGTGCCGCATTGACCATGTGCCGCGTTTCGGCCCCGCCCGGCGCGTGGAGCGAGAGCATGTCGGCCCGCTGCGCAAGCTCGCCAAGGTCGGCGAAATAGGCTTCGACCGGCATGTCGGGCGCGGGACGGCGGCTGTGGTAGGCGATGCGCATGCCGAACGCCTCGGCCCGCTTCGCGGTAGCCCGCGCGATCCGCCCGAAGCCGACGAGGCCGAGCAGCTTGCCCGAGAGCGATTGCCCGACCAGATGTGTCGGCCGCCAGCCCGTCCATTCCCCGGCGCGCAGTTCGCGCTCACCCTCGCCCGCGCGGCGGCTGGCCATGAGCAGCAGGGTCATGGCGATGTCGGCGGTGGCCTCGGTCAGCACGTCGGGCGTGTTGGTGACGGCAATCCCCGCCTCGCACGCGGCATCGAGGTCGATGTGCTCGATGCCCGCGCCGTAGTTGCCGACGATCCGCGCGCGGCAATCGGGCACGGTCAGGACCGCGCGCGTCACGCGGTCGGTGACGGTGGGGCACAAGGCGTCGTGGGTGCGCATCGCTTCGGCCAGTTCTGCCTCGGTCAGCGGGGTGTCGGTATGGTTGAGAGTGACGTCGTAGGACGCGGCGAGGCGGGCCTCGACCGCCTCCGGCCAGCGCCGCGTGAGCAGGATTTTGCGTCTTTGCGAAGTCACTTGCATTATGTGAACCGTCCCTGCACCGCTATCATCGGCGCGGGCTTAGGCGGTCGGCGGAGGCAAGGTCAAACCCTACTGCGCCGGCGGCAGCTCCGCCTCGGTCGCATCGCCGAGCAGGACCGATCCGACCGAGGCCACCACCACCAGCGCCACCGCCAGCCACTGAACCGGCACCAGATGCTCGCCCAGCAGCACGACTCCGGCGAGAGCCCCGGCTGCGGGTTCGAGGCTCATCAGCACGCCGAAGCGGTTGGCAGGGATCTGCTTGAGCGCGATCATCTCCAGCGAATAGGGCAGGGCGCTCGACAGCACCGCCATGACGAGGCCGACCAGCATAAGCGCCGGGTTCAGCAGGGTCGTACCCGCCTCGACCACGCCGATGGGCACGACGACGATGGCGGCCGTCGCCATGCCGAGCGCCACGGCCTGCCCGCCGGGAAGGTGCGTCGTCTTCTTGCCGAACACGATGTAGAGGCCCCAGCACAGCCCCGCCATCAGCGCGAAGCCGATGCCCGCCGGGTCGAGCGAGTGGGGCGTCTCCTTCAGCGGCAACAGCAGCGCGAGGCCGGCCGCCGCCATGGCGACCATCGCGAACTGGCCGGGACGACGCGAATAAAGCAGCGAGACCGTCAGCGGCCCGAGGAATTCGATGGCGATGGCAAGGCCCAGCGGGATCGTGCGGATCGCGAGGTAGAAGCTGAGGTTCATGAGGCCCAGCACCGCGCCGTAGCGCATCGTCGCGAACAGGTCGGCGCGGGTCAGCGGCGAGCGCCATGGGCGGAAGATCAGCAGCAGGAGCAGGGCGGAGAAGCCCACGCGATAGGCGATGGCGCCTGTCGCCCCGACGACCGGGAAAAGCTGCTTGCCATAGGACGTGCCGACGCAGAATGCCGTCATCGAGCAGATCAGCGCGGCATAAGGCAAGGCGCGCAGCAGCGGCGACGGGGACGAAACGGCGGGGGCGGACACAGTGCTCATGGGCTCGATATATCCTGCCCCCTCTGGCGGAGGCTGGCGAATTTCGGCATGAGATGGCGGAAAACGTTACATATCGGGCAGAGTATGACGGAAACAGTCGATATCGACCAGTTCGACCGGCGAATCATCGAGATCGTCAGGCGCAACAACCTTGAGCCCGCGCGATCGATCGCGGCGCAGGTAGGTCTGTCCGAGAGCGCGGTATTGCGCCGCTTGCGGAGGCTGCGGGCAGGGGGCGTGATCGTCGCCGACGTGTCCCTAATCGATCCGGCGCGGCTGGCTCCGGCGATCACGATCCATGTGCTTGTCGAACTTGTCCGCTCGGGGCTGCGCATGGAGCAGGCTTTCGCGGCACGGCTCGCGCGTTGCCCGGAAGTGATCGGGGCGTGGAACGTCACCGGCCGCACCGACTTCCTGCTGATGGTCAGCGTGCCCTCGATCGAGGCGTACCAGCGCTTTTCCGACGAGGTGCTTGCCTCCGACGAGAACGTGCAGGACTTCGAGACGCTGGTGAGCCTGCGCGAAATTGTTCACCTCGATCCGCTGCGGGCAAGGTTGCCGCTTTAAAGGTGTTCTTCGTCATTGCGAGCGTAGCGAAGCAATCCAGAGCGGAGTAGTGCTGCCCTGGATTGCTTCGCTACGCTCGCAATGACGAGGTGAGGAGCTACCGCCCGATCAGGCTGAGGGCGTGGCGGATGAACTTGCTGCGGTCGAGTACCCATTCCGAGCCTGCGGGCAGTTCCGGGTCGGAGTAGGTCCAGCCCTCGGGCGAATAGACCCGCTGCAGATTCCCGCCGGTGCCGAAAGCCAGCGAGACATAACGCTGCTGGCCGCGCGGTGCCTCGCTGCCCTCGACGTGATAGCCGTCGGTGCCTAGTGTGGTTCCGGTGGGCCTTAGCGCGAAGACGTAGGGTTCGGTGCGGAAGCTCCTCACCGAAGTATTGAGGAAGACCGAAAGGTACACCCGGTCCAGCGCGTCGAGCGGCGAGGGCGGCATCCGCCACGCCGGAGATCCGAGCACCGGCCAGGGGTAATTGCCCGGCTCGCCGTAGCGGATGTCGCTGCGCAGATCGACGAGGGCATCGCGGGCGGACTGCAGGGGTGCGACGCGCTCAATATGCAGGCCGTCGGACCATGTGAAACCGAAAGCCGAGGCGTCGATCAGCGGCATCGCCGAAGGCGGCCAGTTCGACGGGGCCCCATGCGGCACGTTCGAGACGGTGACGTTCTCGTAGATGCGCAGGTACGCCTTGTCCTTCAACTGGTGGCCGCTCGCGGTGTTCTCCCATGCGCGCTGGCCGTGGAACTTCGTGTCGCGAAAGTGCGAGACGAGCGTGCCGTTGATGTAGGTGGTGTGTTCCTGATCGGTATTGGTGCCGACATTGCCGGCGATGTCGCTGTCCTCGATATAGAGCATGGTCTGGCCATTGGGCACGAACAGCGCGTTCTTCCCGCCGTAGATCTTTGCGCGGCGCAGGACGGCGGTGAAGAGGCCCGGCGCCTGCGTTCCGGTGACCTCCAGATGGAGCGCGCCCTTGGCCTGGATCGCGCCGGGGAAGTCGAGTTCGACGTCGCGCATCTCGAAATGGACGCGCTGGGCGGCGATGTTGAACAGGCGCAGGTCCACCGTCGCCCATTCGTCGCTGCTGCGGAAGGCCACGCGCCTGCCGGGGGCCGAACTGCGCAGGATATACTGGGTGCCCTGAACCCGCTCGCCGATCTGCGGCAGCGATGGCGCGAACGGGTAGATGCACGGGTTGCCCTGCGCGTCCTGCGCATCGTAGACGAGTTCGTAGCCGCCCTCCACCGGCCCGTCGGGGCTGCGCCCCTGATAGACCTCGCGCCCCGCTGCGCGCGAAGCGTCGCACTTTATCCGATAAGTGACGGCAGGCGCGCGCAGGCCGTTCATCGGCAGGTAGAAGGGATATAGCCGGTCGCGCTCCTCCGGCGCGGCGGGTTCGGTCGCGGCAGCGGTCCTTGCGGCAAGCGGCAGGGCGGCAGCGGCGACGACCACCGGCAGCCGCGATGCGGGCACCGACACGTCCAGCAGCAGCGGCATGGCCAGAGCGAGCAGGGACCTGGGACGATGAAGAGGGGGCACTGGAATCTCCGCGCGGTGTGTCGGCACGAAGCACCTAGCGCAAAAAGGAAAGCAAGACGTGAACGCTGCCGCTCATCCGGCGAGCGAGGTCAGGAAAGGCGAGACGCGCTGGCCGTTGGCAGCCTCCTGAAAGGCAAGGAACTCGGACGCGGGGAGCGCCTTTGCGTAGAGCCAGCCTTGCGCGAACTGGACCCCGGCGGCGCGCAGGTAGGCTTCCTGCTCGCGCGTCTCCACGCCTTCGGCGACGATCAGCAGGTTGAGCCCGTGCGCGATCTCGATGACGTGCGGCACCACCACGCTGGTCGCCGCGTCGCGGCCGATGGCATCGACGAAAGACTTGTCGATCTTGAGCCCGTCGAGCGGCAGCGCGGCCAGTTGCGCGAGGCTGGAATAGCCGGTGCCGAAGTCGTCGATCGCCACCATGTGCCCCTGCGCCCGCGCCGTCTCCAGCGTTTCGCGCGCGGCGGCGGCATCCATGAAGCCGCGCTCGGTCGCTTCCAGCCAGACCTGCCGGGGCGCGACTCCGGCCTCGGCCAGCGCATTCGTCAGGACGGGGAGGAAGCGCCCGCTCTGCATGTCGGTGGCGGAGATGTTGATGGCGACGTGGACGCTGCGCTCGCGGCGCAGCATGTCGGCAAGGTCGGCGACGACGCAGCCGATCATCATGTCGGTCAGCGGCTCGATCAGGCGGTGCTGTTCGGCAAGGGGGATGAAGACCTCTGGCGAGACGCTGGTGCCGTCGGCGCGCTGCCAGCGCAGCAGAGCCTCGGCGCCGACGCAAAGGCCGGTCGCGATCTCCATGATCGGCTGGTAGAGGACGTGCAGTTCGCGGCGCCGGATGGCGACTTCCAGTTCCCGCTCGGGTGTCAGGCGGCGGCGCGACATCCACACTATCAGCGCGACCAGCAGCGCCGAAGTCAGCAGGCCGAGCGGTATCAGCGCCCAGAGTTCGCGCTCCATGCGCCGCTGAATGTAGGCCCGGTCGGTGATCGCGAAGGCGCGGAAATGCCCGTCATGGACGGAGGCGAAGACGCGCGGGCCGATGCGGGCGAAGCCGTCGGCGGATGCAGCTTTTGCGACGGCAGCGGAAGGTGCGTCGCCGTTGACTGCGACCACCCGGCCATCCAGCGTGGCGATGCCGATGGTCATCGGCGTGTCGGTCAGCACGTCGACGAAGCGCTCGTGATTGACCAGGGTGTTGTAGTCGCCATGGTCGACCGCGATCACCACGCCGCCGCCGCTGACCTTGGGCCGAACGTTCAGGTAGAGCCCGTAGCCGCCTTCGATCCCGCCTTCGATCCATGTGTCCGGCGTGCCGCGCCCGACGTTCTGGCGGACCACGCCCCAACTCGTGCAGGCGAGCTTGCCATCGGCGAAGTAGCCGACTTCCTCGATCGACTGATTATCCACCGCGAGCTGCCGCATCCGGGCGATGTGCGCCTCATTGCACGGCTGCCAGCGCGTGGCCTGCAGTTCCCGGAAGACATCGCGTATCCGGTCGAAGTTGCGTTCGGCGCGCCTGAGGGTCCAGTCGCTGTATTCGACGAGATGCGCGCGCTCCGCTTCAATGGCGCGGTGGCGCGCGTAGATGAAGGCGGCGCCAAGCGGCAGGATCGTCGCGAGCACGGCAAGAATGCCTGCGATGAAGACGATCCGGTGCCGCTGCATGATGGCACTATGTCAGAAAAACTACTTAGTTCTACCTGATTTCGCGGGGCGTTCAGTGATTGTGGCGCGGAGTCCTTTCGGCGATGCGGCGGTACTTGACGGCCATTTCCATGACGGCGCCGTCGGCCATCTGTCCGGTCTTTTCGCGGAAGAGTTCTTCCCAAGGGGTGTGGCTCTGCGGCACGGGCGGCGGGGTGCCCTCGGCCTTGCGGCGGGCGATCTCGGCCGGATCGACCAGCGCGTTGCAGGTGCCTGCGCGGATGTCGATGCGGATCGTGTCGCCGGTGCGCAGCCACGACAGGCCGCCGCCCGCCGCGCTCTCGGGCGAGCAGTTGAGGATCGAGGGGCTGTCCGAGGTGCCCGACTGGCGCCCGTCGCCGAGCGTCGGCAGCCACTGCACGCCCGCCTTGATGAGCGCATCGGGCGGCTGCATGTTCACCACTTCGGCCGAGCCCGGCCAGCCCATCGGCCCGGCGCCGCGCATGACGAGGATGCAGTCGGCGTCGATGTTCAGCGAAGCATCGTTGATGCGATGATGATAGTCGTCGCCGCCTTCGAACACGATCGCGCGACCTTCGAACACGCCTTCGGAGCCGGGGCGCGAAAGGTAGCGGTCATTGAACTCCTCGGAGATCACCGAGGTCTTCATGATGCCGAAGTCGAACAGGTTGCCCGACAGGACGAGGAATCCGGCCTTCTCGCGCAGTGGTTCGGTAAAGGGGCGGATGACTTCGCGGTCGCGGGTTTCGCGGCCTTCGAGGTTCTCGGCCAGCGTCTCGCCGGTGACGGTGAGGCAGTCCTGCGCCAGCACGCCCGCCTGCTGCAGTTCCCACATGATCGAGGGGACGCCGCCCGCGCGGTGGAAGCGTTCGCCCAGGAACCGCCCGGCGGGCTGCATGTCGAGGATCAGCGGCAGGTCGTAGCCGTGCTCGGTCCAGTCCGAGGCGGTGAGTTCCACGCCCGCATGGCGCGCCATCGCCATGATGTGCGGCTGCGCGTTGCTCGACCCGCCGATCGCGCTGACGACGCGGATGGCGTTGAGGAAGCTGTCGCGCGTCAGGATATGCGAGGGGCGCAAGTCTTCGTGCGCCATCTCGACGATGCGGCGACCGGTTTCGTAGGCGTACTGCCCGCGCTCGCGATAGGGCGCCGGGATCGCCGCGCAGCCCGGCAGCGAGAGGCCCAGCGCCTCGGCCACCGCGTTCATGGTGGAGGCGGTGCCCATGGTGTTGCAGTGCCCGGCAGAAGGGGCACTGTCGCAGGCGCGCTGGAGGAATTCCTCCTCGTCGATCTCTCCGGCGGCCAGCTTGCGGCGGCTGCGCCAGATGACGGTGCCGGAGCCGACGAGGTCGCCTTCATGCCAGCCGTCGAGCATCGGCCCGCCGGAAAGGACGATCGCGGGAATGTCCACGGTGGATGCGGCCATCACCTGCGAAGGCGTGGTCTTGTCGCAGCCGGTGGTCAGCACCACGGCATCGATGGGGTAGCCGTAGAGAATCTCGACCAGCCCCATGTAGGCGAGATTGCGGTCGAGCGCGGCGGTCGGGCGGCGGCAGTTCTCGAAGATCGGATGGACCGGGAACTCCATCGCGATGCCCCCTGCGTCCCGGATGCCGTCGCGCACCCGCCTGGCGAGGTCGAGGTGGATGCGGTTGCAGGGCGACAGGTCGCTGCCCGATTGCGCGATGCCGATGATCGGCCGCCCCGAGCGCAGTTCCGCTGGCGTGATGCCGTAGTTCATGAAGCGCTCCAGATAGAGCGCGACCATGTCCGAGCGTGCAGGATCGGCGAACCAGTCCTGCGAGCGGAAACGGCGCTGGTGCGGCGTCTTGGTCATCTTGTGTACCCTTTGGGTGCCGTTGAGTGCCGTTCAGGCGAGCTTGAGAGTACCGTCGATGCGGCGCGGGGCTTTCCACGGATTGCCGTCGCGCAGGCCCTCGGGAAGCAGGGACTGAGGCATGTTCTGGTAGCAGACCGGGCGCAGGAAGCGCTCGATTGCCGAGGCGCCGACCGAGGTGGTGCGTCCGTCCGAGGTCGAGGGGAACGGCCCGCCGTGGACCATCGCGTGGCACACTTCCACGCCGGTCGGCCAGCCGTTGACGAGGATGCGGCCGACCTTGCGTTCCAGCACCGGCAGCAGCTTCGCGACTGCGGGCTCGTCCTCGGCATCGAGGATCAGGGTGGCGGTCAGCTGGCCTTCGAGTGCGGCGATGACCTGCTGCGCCTCGGCCATGTCGGTGACGGTGATGACCAGCGAGGAGGAGCCGAACACTTCCGCGCCCAGTGCCGGATCGGCGAGGAAATCGGCCGCCGTCGTGCGGAACAGCGCGCCCTGCGCCTGGTACGGGCCGGTCGGCTCCACGCCGCGGGCGAGAGTGGTGACGGCGGTGTGGCCTGCCAGCGCGCTCACGCCGTCGACATAGGCCGCGTGGATGCCCGGCGTCAGCATGTCCTGCGCCGCGCTGCCGCCCATCGCCGCCGAGGCCGAGGCGAGGAAGGTATCGAGATCAGGCCCGTCGATGGCGATGACGAGGCCGGGGTTGGTGCAGAACTGCCCCGCGCCTGCCGTCAGCGAACCGACGAAGGCCGCGCCCAGCGCTTCGGCCCGCGAGGCGAGGGCGGCAGGGAACAGGACGACGGGGTTGATCGAACTCATCTCGGCATAGACCGGGATCGGCTCGGGCCGGGCGGCGGCGGTACGCATCAGCGCCATGCCGCCGGGGCGCGACCCGGTGAAGCCGACCGCCTTGACGCGGTGGTCGGCGACCAGCGCGGTGCCTGCCTCGCGCGAGGCGGGCAGGTACGAGAACACGCCCTCGGGCAGATGGCACAGCGCCACCGCGCGCTGGATCGCGCGGGCGACCAGTTCGCCGGTGCCGGGATGCGCGGAGTGGCCCTTGACGATGACCGGGCAGCCCGCCGCGAAGGCCGAGGCGGTGTCGCCGCCCGCGACCGAGAAGGCGAGCGGGAAGTTGCTGGCGCCGAACACCACGACCGGACCGAGCGCGACCTTGCGCACGCGCAGATCCGGGCGCGGCAGCGGCGCGCGTTCGGGCAGGGCGGGGTCGATGGTCAGGCCCGCCCAGCTGCCTTCGCGCAGGACTTGCGCGAAAAGGCGCAGTTGGCCGGTGGTGCGTCCGCGCTCGCCTTCGAGGCGGGCGCGGGGCAGGCCGGTCTCGGCCATGGCGCGCTCGATCAGCGCATCGCCGATGCCCATGATCTCCTCGGCGATGGTTTCGAGGAACACCGCACGGGTTTCCGGCTCGGCTTCGGCGAAGGGAATCGCGGCGGCATCGGCCAGCGCGCAGGCGCGCTCGACTTCGGCGAGGCCCGCCGTGGTGAAGCGGGGCTCCAGCGTTGCCCCGGTTGCGGGGTTGATCGCGGCATAACCCGCCTGCGTCTGCGCTTCTTCGCGGCCGATGAGAATGGCGCCGGTGATCATGTCGATGTCCTCTTGAGCATGGGAATGGTGATGGCCGTCAAAGCGCAAGTAGAGCGCGGCGCATAATGCGCATGGCGGATTGGATTTTGCCCGGATCGCAATGATCGCCCATCGTCCTGTCCCGTTCTGCTGGCTCGTTGTTGATAGCGCTATCACTCATCGCGGAGTGAAGGTCAAGCGGTTCCGGACTCGCGCTTCCGGGCACGATCGGGTCGCCATTGCTGCACCGCAAGATAGCGCTAACTTTTCGCTTGTCGGCTTCACGCGAATGGAGTACCTGAGACATAGTCCAGACAAATACTGGCTTAGGAGGGATGGGGATGCGCAAGGGAAGACGCCTTAGCTGACGCCGTAAATCCGTAGTCCTCGCATGATAAGCGGGGCGCGGGCTTCGTCTATCAGGACAATCATCACAGTACGTGTCGCCCGGTACCTGAATGTGTTCGGGCCCGATGCCGCATGTTCCGCGCGATTGATTGACACCGGTATCATTACGTAATTGCCGAGGACTATGATCTTCGGTTCGGGGACTTGCGCGCCTGTCGTCCGCGTGCGGGTCCGACAGGGAGAGTGCGACAATGAGCAAGTTCACCAAGCCCGCCGTGCGCCTCGCGCTCACCAGCGCCGCGACCGCGATCGCGGTAGCCTCGGCCTTTCCGGCGCAGGCGCAGGATGCGGGCGAGGCGGTGCCGCCCGCAGGCGAGCCGACCGCGCCCGAAATCATCGTCACCGGTTTCCGCGCCAGTCTTGAAAACGCGATCAACACCAAGCGCAACGCGACCGTCATCGTCGATGCCATCAACGCCGAGGACATCGCCGACTTCCCCGACGCCAACCTCGCGGAATCGCTGCAGCGCATGACCGGCGTGTCGATCGACCGCGACAACGGCGAGGGCCGCACGATCACCGTGCGCGGTCTGGGCGGCGACTTCAACATCACCCGCCTCAACGGGCTGATGGCGCTGTCCACCTCGGGCTCCAACGATTCCGGCACCAGCCCGAACCGCAGCCGCTCGTTCGACTACAACACCTTCGCGTCCGAGCTGTTCAACTCGCTCAAGGTGCAGAAGACCGCCTCCGCCGCCACCGACGAAGGCGCGCTGGGCGCCAACATCGACTTGCAGACCGCGCGCCCGTTCGACTTCAAGGACGATCGCTTCGCCCTTTCCACCGAGGGCAGTTACCAGAAGAACTCGAAGGCCTGGAGCCCGCGCATCGCCGGCCTAGTCTCGAAGAAGTTCTTCGATGACAGCATGGGGCTGCTGGTCTCGTTCGCCTACAACAAGACGCGCAACGAGCTGGATTCCTACCAGCGCTCGGCCGGGTCCTCGGACTATCTCTATCGCGGCTCGGACTTCGCGGGGAACGAGAACCCGCAGCGCGGCGGTTTCTCCGCGCCGGTGGGGACGGATCTGGGCAGCGGCGTCACTAACCCCGAGGCGATCGCGATCCTGACCGGCTCCGACCCCGAGGCTTATGCCAAGCTCTATCCCGGCGCGCCTTACAACACGCCCGGCCGCTTCGACGATTCCACCGTGCGTATCCCAGCGCTGCCCTCGATCCAGCAGCAGGACGTGAAGAACCAGCGCCTGGGCATCACCGCCGCCTATCAGTGGCAGATCTCGAACCGCACGCGCCTCAACGTGGACGGGCTCTATTCGCGGTTCAAGAACAGCAGCACGAAGTACCAGGTCGGCACCGTCGGCCTCAACCGCAACAACACCAATGCGGCCTATGCGACGGCGGGCAACAACCTTGATCCGACCGCCGCGCGCAATCTCTATCCGGGCCTGTGCACCTCGCGCGCCAGTTCCGACATCACCTACGGGCAGGATTGCGGTGAGAGCCTGTACGGTTCGACCCCGGCGTTCGGCACGGCGCTCGACGCCAATGGCAACACCGTTGCCTCACAGCTGGGCACCAACATCTTCAGCACCAACCCGAACAACCTCGACCCCTACGACTACTACAACAACCCCAACTCGGTCGGCTACATCCCCTCCAGCAACCGGCTGGCCTATCGCGGCGAGCTGATCGGCCGTCCGGGCGTCGACGTGCTCGATGCCAACGTCGACAACGGCACCGCCAACTATCTCAAGCTGCGCAACGTAGACTGGCGCTCGGCCGCCGACCGGATGGACTACACCACCAAGTTCTACCAGTGGTCCGCCAATATCGACCACGAATTCACCGACACCCTGCGCGGCAACTTCGTCTACGGCCAGTCCAAGTCCACCAACGATTCGCAAGGCCTGCTGGTCGAGTTCAACCGCATGAACGCGCCCGAGACCTTCACGTATGACGAGCGCGACGGCGGCTCGATGCCGATCTTCGACGCCGGGTTCGACCTTGCCGACCCGAACAACTGGACGACGGTGAAGGGCTTCTCCGCCATCCGCAACTACAAGCGCACGGTGGACAACACGCAGAAGTCCGCCAAGGCCGACTTCCGCTGGGATGTCGATCCGCAGTTCGCGGTCTCGTTCGGCGGCACGTGGCGCAAGTTCGGGTTCTACACCACGCAGTACGAGCGCCCGGTCGATACCCTCAACCCCACCTTGCTGGAAGCCGGGACCACCGCCGCGCAAATGGGCAAGGTCGTGCAGTTCGGGCAGGGGCTCGACGTGCCGGCGGGCACCGCCACCAGCTTCTACGTGCCCGATATCGAGAAGTTCGCCGACCTGTTCGACTTCACCTGCAACTGCATCAACAAGTGGGGCGACTGGCGTATCTGGAACACCCGCAACAACACCGCGACGTTCGGGGTGAACGAGAAGGAATACGCCTTCTACCTGCAGGGCGACTGGGACCTGACGGTGTTCGACCGCCCGTTCCGCGGCAACGTGGGCACGCGCGTGGCGGTGACCGACCTCGTTTCCACCGGCCGCACCACGGCGGGGCGGGAGATTTCGGGCACCAACAAGTACACCGACTGGCTGCCCTCGGTTAACCTGATCTACGAGCCGATCGACGACGTCGTCATCCGCCTCGCCGCCGCCAAGGTCATGGCGCGTCCGCTGCTGGGCAACCTCTCGCCCACGGTGAGCAGCATCTCGATCCCCAACACCGGCGACACCACCGGCGGCACGCTGACGGTCGGCAATCCCAAGCTCAAGCCGTTCTATTCGACCAACCTGGATTTCAGCGCGGAATGGTACTTCGCCAAGGGCGGCCTCTTGTCGGTCGCGCTGTTCAACAAGAAGATCAAGTCGTTCCCGCAGACGATCCTGTTCTCCGGCCCGCTCTCGCAGTTCCTCGACGCGACCGCGCTGCAGGAACTGCGCGAGCAGTTCACCAACGCCAACCAGTTGGCCTATATCGACGGTGATTACGAAGTGACGGCGCGTCAGTTCCGCGATGCACCGGGCGGTTACATTCGCGGCTTCGAGGTCAGCTTCCAGCAGAACTTCGATTTCCTGCCCGGCTTCCTCAGCCACTTCGGCGGGATCATCAACTACACGCACATCGACAGCAAGCTGACCTATATCCTCGACCCCGGCACCGCAACCAAGCCGCAGACGCTGGGCAAGGCGCCGTTCCTGGGCGTCTCGCCCGACGCGCTCAACGCCACGCTGTTCTACGAGACCGAGCGCCTGCGCGCCCGCGTGTCGATGGCCAAGCGCAAGGGCTACAGCACCACCTACCCGCTCTCTGCCGGTGACTGCGCGCCGGGCCTGACCAACTCGCCCGCCGATCCCTCGGTGGCGGGGACCATCTGCAACAGCCCGCTGATCAACGATTTCCAGTTTAGCAAGGGCACTACCAACATCGACGCCTCGATCAGCTACAAGCTGACCGACTTCGCCACGGTGACGCTGGAGGGGCTGAACCTGACGAACCAGACCAGCAACAACTACGCCTACCAGGATTCGCCGGTGGTCACGAACTACTCCAGTTCCGGGCCCGTCTACCGCGTGGGTCTTCGCGCCCAATTCTGAGTTTGAAGGCTACTCCCCTGCGTGCCGTCGCTCACCCTCGCGGCGGTACGCTTTTTCTTGACATTTATAACCACATGGGTTATATGGCCCAGCATCCGGAGCGGCGAATGATCACGTCGCTTTCGGTGTATCGGGTCGGCGTCGTGGGCCGGGATGCGGTTTCAAGCCGCGATCGCGCAAACCACGCGTCCAAACGAAGACCCGGACTGTCTCTGCGCTACCGGAAAAGCCGTCCATACGATCCTGCGACACACGGCAGGACTTGGGACGACCATCCCGGATAGCCGTCGGCCGATAACGATGCGAACCCTAACGACGGCCACATGGGACTTTCCGATGGAATACAGGTCGAGCCGGGCTGACCACCGCTACCCGGCCGCTCGCCCGAGCAGGTGGAAAACAAAACCCCGCGTCCCTGCTTGGACGCTCCCGACGCCGACCCGATGTTCACTTCGGTTGCGTTGATTTCCCCGGCGTAATGGCCCGCACTCGCCAGCGGGCAAAAGTCGTATGTGCAAAGTTCCTCCCCCGATGGGGGAGGGGGACCACCCGCAGGGTGGTGGAGGGGCACCCTCGGAATTACCGAACATCTCTGCGCGCACTGCCAGCAGCCGCCGCCGTCCTTCGAGCACCCGCGATCCACCGCGTGCCCCTCCACCATGCTTCGCATGGTCCCCCTCCCCGTCCCGGGGAGGAATGTTCACGTCCCCGGCTGGACGTAGGGCGCCGTCGCCCACAGTTCACGCTGCCAGCGGCGCGGGTCGTTTTCCACGCGCACGGTATCGTCGAACACCATCGTCGCCCGCTCGGGCAGGCGGTAGGGCGACCATTCCGCCAGACCCGGCTGCCCGGTCTTCGCAAGGCCCGTGAAGGCCCACATCATTGCCGTGCTCAGCCTGCGCGCGCCCTCGTCCGTGCCCGAGTAGCTGCCCGGCGCGTCCAGCGTGCCGAAGACGTAGGGAATGTCGTCGGTATGCGCCGCCCCGCGCAGGGGATCGGTCGGCGAGGGGCGATCAAGCTGGTATACCCAGGTCGCAGCGGCTCCCGCCGCCGCCCGCGCATCGGCCTCGATTAC
>JASGGD010000092.1:0-17651 GCA_047605225.1 Novosphingobium sp. | reverse complement strand
GTTCAAGGCGGTGGACCCAACGGGAAAGCCATGAACCACGTGATAAAAACCTTTCGATCCTGTGTGAGCGCGGCCGCTTTGGCCGCGCTTTCCGTGTCCGCCGCGCTCGTTCCGGTGACTGCCATTGCGGCGTCACCCGATGACACGAAGCAAGTCGAGCAGGCCGTCGCGGCGCTGCGCGGCATCGGCACGATGAAGGCGGATTTCGTCCAGACCGACCGCTCGGGCCAGTCCGTCGGCGGCGTGCTGACGATGAAGAGCCCCGGCAAGATCCGCTTCCAGTACCAGCCCAGCGCCAAGATGCTGATCGTCGGCGACGGCAGGGCGCTGAACTTCATCGACTACGAAGTGCGGCAGGTGCAGCGCTGGCCGATCAAGAACAGCCCGCTCGGCGCGCTGCTCGACCCCAGCCGCGACGTTGCCAAGTTCGGCAAGCTGCTGCAGACCGGCAATCCGGGCGTCGTCAGCATCGAGGTGCGCGATCGCTCGCACCCCGAATATGGCGTGATCACCCTGATCTTCACGCGCAAGGCATCCGCGCCCGGCGGGTTGGAACTGACGTACTGGGTCTCGCTCGATTCGCAGAACAAGCGCACCACAATCAGCCTGTCCAACCAGCGCTACGGCGTCCCGGTGACCGACAACGACTTCCGCTGGAACGACCCGCGTCCGCGTAACCGGCGTTAAGTGACCACTCCCTGATCGTCGATGGCGGAAGGCGTTTTGTCGCCGAATGTTCGCCCCTAGCGACAAACGGCGACAGTTTTCTTAACTTCGTTCACTTGGCAGTCAGGAGCGGGTCCCCATATAGGTCTTGTCAGAACGGTTTGAGGCGGGTTTCCCCCCTGTTGCCCGCGCCTCCTGAGTGACCGCTCTGATACTAGCGTGACGAACGCTTACAGGAACCCTCGAGCCTCTGCCCCCGGCTCGAGGGTTTTCTTGTTTTGTGCCGGCCTTTTCCGCCCAGCCGGGCTGCGAACGGCACCGATCTGCGCTTCCGGTGCTCACGGCCAGAAGGCCGCTGCGCTCCGGTTCTCGCTCGGCACCATTCTCGCTCCGGCTGGACGAAAAATTCCGACACAAAACGCGCCGCGCCAGTTCCTCCCCGGCACGGGGAGGGGGACCATCCGAAGGATGGTGGAGGCACCGCCGGTTTACGCGAGGCCGGGGACTGGCAATTCGCCCAAGCCATCCCTAAAGCCACGCCCATGAAGATCGCCACCTGGAACATCAACTCCGTCCGCCTGCGCATCGATCAGGTCGAACGTTTCCTCACCGAGCAGGCCCCCGACGTGCTGTGCCTGCAGGAGATCAAGGTGGCGGAGCACCTGTTCCCCCACGAGATGTTCGAACGCCTCGGCTACACCCACCGCGCCATCCACGGCCAGAAGGGCTACCACGGCGTCGCGACGGTCTCGAAAGTGCCGTTCCGCGACTTCTCGAAGCATGACTGGCAGGACAACGGCGAGGCCCGCCACATTGGCGTGGAACTGCTCGGCCCCGGACAGGGCATGGTGCTGGAGAACGTCTACATCCCGGCAGGCGGCGACGTCGCCGACCGCGAGATGAACCCCAAGTTCGGCCAGAAGCTCGATTTCCTCGAACGCATGACCCGCTGGGCCGACAAGCTGGACCGCCCGACGCTGATCGTCGGCGACTTCAACATCGCCCCGCTCGAATCGGACGTCTACGACCACAAGGCGCTGCTCAAGGTCGTCAGCCACACGCCCATCGAGGTGGAGACGCTCAAGCGCCTGCAGGACGCGGCGGGCTTCGACGATCTCGGTCGCCGCTTCATCCCGGCGCCCGAACGCAACTATTCCTGGTGGTCCTACCGCAGCTACTGGCGCCAGAAGGACCAGGGCCGCCGTCTCGATCACATGTGGGCCTCGCCCGACCTCGCCCCGCAGGCGCGCGGGCACCACTTCGTCGAGGAAACCCGCCGCTGGGAGCAGCCGAGCGACCATATCCCGCTCGTCACCGAGTTCGAACTCTGAGCGCGGAGGCGACCTCGACCCGCCGCGTGGCGCTGGCGCTTGATGCGCTGCGCCACGGCTGGGCGATCCGGGTGGCGGGCGAAGTCCTGCTTCCCGCCGAGACGGCTTTCGCACCCGGCGTCACCGCCCCGCGTATGCTGATCTCGGCCGCCCGCGCGGTGACGCTGAAACTCGCCAACCAGCGCGAGGCCGCCGTGCCCGAAGCGCCGGTGCTGATTCGCGCCGCCGAACCCTTCGACCTCGACACCGCGCGCGCGGTGGCCGATCCGGCGCTCGACCTCGCCTACCCGATGAAAGGCCCGTTCGCGGCCGAGCACATCGGGGATGGCGATGCGGCGCGCACCGCGATGGAACTGGCGCGGCTTGCCGGCATCCTGCCCGCATTCCTCGTCGCACCGAATCAGGATGTGGAGGCGCAGGACGTTTCCGCGTCCGACCTCGCCGCGTGGAAGGACACCGCACACCTCGCCATCGCCTCGCGCGCGAAGCTACCCGTCGAGGCGGCGGAAAATGCCGAGATCGTCGCTTTCCGCGCGCTCGACGACTTGCGTGAGCACGTCGCGCTCGTCATCGGCACGCAGGACGGCGACCGGCCGCCGCTGGTACGGCTGCATTCCGAATGCCTGACCGGCGACATCCTCGGCAGCCTCAAGTGCGACTGCGGGCCGCAACTGAACGCGGCGCTGCGGGCGATGTCGGCCGAGGCCGGTGAGGGCGGCTGGGGTGTGCTGCTGTACTTGCGGCAGGAGGGGCGCGGCATCGGCCTCGTCAACAAGCTGCGCGCCTACGCGCTGCAGGACGTGGGCTACGACACGGTGGACGCCAACAACCGCCTCGGCCTGCCCACCGAGGCGCGCGACTTCCCGGTGGCGGCGCGGATGCTGGACCTGCTGGGCGTCCATGCGATTCGCCTGATGACCAACAACCCGGCTAAAGTCGCGGCGCTGCAGGGCGTGGGCGTCGATGTGGTCGAGCGGGTGCCGCACCAACTGCCACCCAACCCGCACAACGCGCGCTACCTCGAAACCAAGCGCGACCGGACTGGGCACATTCTCTGACCCTTCGACAAGCTCAGGGTGAGCGGAGTTGGTGTAATGCCCTATCAATCCCGCTCAGGCTGAGCTTGTCGAAGCCCCCTCGGTGAAGCGCTGCGTTCCCGATTGGCGCGAGGCTCCGGACGCCCTATCTACCCTGCGATGCCTGAACTTCCCGAAGTCGAAACCACCGTGCGCGGCCTCGAGCGCTTTCTCGACGGCGAGCGAATCGCACGCGTTACGCTCAACCGCGCGGACTTGCGTCGTCCGTTCCCGCCCGATCTGGTGCAGGTGCTCACCGGCGCGAAGGTCACCGGCATGGGGCGGCGGGCGAAGTACGGCCTCATCCATACCGACCGTGAGCAGACCATGGTGTTCCACCTCGGCATGTCCGGGCGCTGGCGGATCGAGCCGGAGACCCCCGACAAGCACGATCATCTCGTGCTGGAGACCGGATCAGGCCACGTGCTGGCGCTGAACGACGCGCGGCGGTTCGGTTCGGTCGATCTGGCCCCCACGGCGGGCCTCGACGGCTGGGGTGCGTTTGCGTCGCTCGGGCCGGAGCCGCTGGGCGACGATCTCACCCCGGCGCACTTGCGCGCGGCCTTCGCGGGGCGCATCGCGCCGATCAAGCAGATGCTGCTCGACCAGACGATCGTGGCGGGGCTCGGCAATATCTACGTGTGCGAGGCGCTGTTCCGTTCCGGCATCCGGCCGGACAAGGAGGCGGGGCGCGTCAGCCTGGCCGCGCTGACCCGGCTGGTGCCCGCGATCAAGCAGGTGCTGGGCGAATCGATCGCGGCGGGCGGCTCGACCATCAAGGACTATGCCCAGCCCAACGGCGAACTCGGCTACTTCGCGGCTTCGTGGCAGGTCTATGGGCGTGAGGGCGATCCTTGCGGTTGCGGGGCGCCGGTGCTGCGCTTCGTGCAGGGCGGGCGGAGCACGTTCTGGTGCCGGCGCTGCCAGCGGTAGCGCCTGAGCCCGCGCGGCGTCTGAGCGTGGCCGCCTGCGGCCACGAACGCCAGAAATGAGCCGTTTGCGGGCTTCCGTTCGGCTTGACGGAACCCCGCCCGAACTGTAAGGGGCGCGCTTTCCGGCGAGTCCGTTCGCCGAATAGATTCGTTAGGCAATTGGGGCCGCTCACCGTGTTGGCCGCCCAGACAGAGGAATATCGATGGCCAATACGCCGCAAGCCCGCAAGCGCATCCGTCGCAACGATCGCCGTGCAGAGATCAACACCAACCGCGTCAGCCGCATCCGCACCTTCCTGAAGAAGGTCGAAGGCGCTCTCGCCGGTGGTGACAAGGATGCCGCCGTTGCCGCGCTCAAGGAAGCGCAGCCCGAGCTGGCTCGTGGCGTTGCACGTGGCGTGCTCCACAAGAACACCGCAGCGCGCAAGATGTCGCGTCTGACGAAGCGCGTCGCCGCGCTCTGAAGTCGAACCGCTCTCCCTGATTCGGGGGGGTGATTCGCAGAAGGTGACACGTTGCTGGTCACCTGTCTCAGGACGAAACAGGAACGGAGCCGGGGTCATCTGATCCCGGCTCCGTTCCTGTTTTTGCGGCATCGCAGCATCGCCGGGAGCAAAGGCCCGGAAACACTGCGATTCGGAGTGCTGCACTGCGCAACGAATTGATTTTAAAGCGCATTACAGTTTGGCTACGGATTTTGGGCACTCCCACGTGAGTCAACCTTCATAATTTTTTTTATTTGGGGACCGCCGTCTTGCCTGCGCTGCAAACGGGTTTCTAAAAGGGTTCCCGGCCGTTGCGGAACGGGCCGGGGATACAGCGATTCACAGAGGAACAACCGCCGCGAACAGGCGTTCGCGGTACGGGGAAGTTTTTACTCTGCGTGCGCTGCGCCCTCGTTTCGCATCACCGACGGGATCACGCGATGCGAGCAGCAAGAGGGTTCGAAACGATGTCGAATACATCAGCAGGACGACCCTCGGTGAATTCCCCGGTGGTTCAGATGGTCGAAGGTACAAACTTGAATAGGAAGTCGAAGGCGGTGCGAGTGGCGATGGAAGAGGATCAGGAAGCCGTAAATCTGGCGGCGGACTGGGCTGACATCAGCCAGGGCCTGCGCAAGGACCTTGGGCACCAGGCGCACAGCCAGTGGATCAAGCCGATCCAGCCGGGCAACTGGTGCAAGGAAACCGGTACGCTCGACCTGTACCTGCCGACCGAGTTCTCGGCGAACTGGGTGAACGACCGATTCGCCGATCGCCTCTCACTGGCATGGAAGATCGCCCGTCCCGACGTGCGCCACGTGCGCATCCTCGTGCATCCCGGTCGTCGCCAGCTGCCCGAGCTGCGTCTGGGCGGCGGCAACGGTCGTCCGGCCAGCGCGCCGGCGAATGATTCGGCGGTCGGTGCTCCCGATCCGCTCTCGGTCGCGCTTGCAGGCGAATCGTTCGCCTCGCTCGGCCAGGGTCCGGCGGGCATCGACGCCTCGCAGACCTTCACCAGCTTCGTGACCGGCACCTCGAACGTGCTCGCCTGCAACGCGGCGCAGCGCATGGCGGCTACCGAAACGCCGCAGTTCTCGCCGCTCTATCTCAAGGCCGCCACCGGTCAGGGCAAGACGCACCTGCTCCACGCGATCGGCCATGCCTATCTTGCGGCGCACCCGCATGCGCGCATCTTCTACTGCTCGGCCGAGCGCTTCATGGTCGAGTTCGTGCAGGCCCTGCGCCAGAACCAGATGATCGAGTTCAAGGCGCGCCTGCGCGGCTTCGACCTCCTGCTGGTCGACGACATCCAGTTCATCATCGGCAAGGCTTCCGCGCAGGAAGAACTGCTCTACACGATCGATGCCCTGCTGCAGGAAGGCAAGCGTCTGGTCTTCGCCGCCGACCGTGCGCCCCAGGCGCTCGACGGTGTCGAGCCGCGCCTGCTCTCGCGCCTGTCGATGGGCCTCGTCGCCGATATCCAGCCCGCCGACATCGAACTGCGCCGCTCGATCCTCGAGAACCGCCTCGGTCGTTTCGCTTCGGTCGAAGTGCCTGCCGACGTCATCGAGTTCCTGGCGCGCACCATCAATCGCAACGTCCGCGAACTGGTCGGCGGCCTCAACAAGCTGATCGCCTATGCGCAGCTGACCGGGCAGGCGGTTTCGCTCCAGCTCGCCGAAGAGCAGCTGACCGACATTCTCTCGGCCAACCGTCGCCGGATCACCATCGACGAAATCCAGCGTACGGTCTGCCAGTTCTACCGCATCGACCGCACCGAGATGAGCAGCAAGCGCCGTGCCCGCGCCGTCGTGCGCCCGCGTCAGGTCGCGATGTATCTCGCCAAGGTGCTGACGCCGCGTTCGTACCCGGAGATCGGCCGCAAGTTCGGTGGGCGCGATCACTCGACGGTGATCCACGCGGTGCGCCTGATCGAGGAACTGCGCACCCGCGATGCCGACATGGATGGTGACGTCCGCTCGCTGCTGCGCCAGCTGGAAAGCTGAGACTTATCCCGGCGTCATGCCGGGATATGAACGTCTTTTGCACGAACTTATCTACAAGGGGTCGAGGGCTATGTCCTCGGCCCTTTTTGTTTGGCGATAGGTCAAGGTTAACCGGGCGTTTCATCACACACTTTAACCTTTGCATAAGATTCGGCTCAGTAAGCGTCTGGCTCGCAATCGCGTTTCATTCTCAGCTCCAGCAGAAGAGGCATTCCCCCCATGCGCTTCTACCAGGCCACGACTTTCCTGTTCCCCCGCAGTTACGAGCGGCGGATTCTCTTCGTCTGTTTCGGCGCCGTCCATGTGCCGCTGATCGCCTGTATCGTGCTTCAGGCTGCCACCGGCCATTGGCAGCTCGACACCCTTCTGACCCTGCTCGTCGCGACCCTCGTGGGTACGGGGCTGGGCCTTGCGGCGATCCATGCGCTGCTCGCACCGATCGGGCAGGCAACGATGATGCTCCAGTCCATCCAGATGGGCGAGCGCATCGCCATGATCCCGCAAGGCGCGGACGATCTGGTCGGTCGCCTGCTGACCGGCGTGACCACTGCCGCGCACGAGACCGCAGCGCGCATCGAGCGCCTTGTCGATGCCGCCGAGCGCGATCCGCTGACCGGCATCCGCAATCGTCGTGGCTTCCTCGATTCGGCGCAGCAGGTTCTGCGCGGGCGCTCCAATGCGGTGCTGGGGCTGATCGACATCGACCATTTCAAGCGCATCAACGATGAATGCGGCCATGACGTTGGCGATCTGGTGCTCAAGGCGCTCGCGCGGCGCATCGAGAACCACGTACGCCGCAGCGATATCGCCGCGCGCTGGGGCGGCGAGGAATTCGCGGTGCTCCTGCCTGACACCACGCTCGACGAGGCGCGTCTGGTCATGGAGAGGCTGCGCGCCACGGTCGCGCTCGATACCGATCTGGGCGTCGAGGACCGTGCGGTCACGTTCTCCTGCGGGCTGGCCCCGGTGCGCGACTTCGCGTTGCTGCAGGATGCCACCCGGCAGGCCGACGAGGCGCTCTATGCCGCCAAGCACGGCGGCCGCAACCGGGTCCACGTGCTCGGCTCCTGAGAGCGGAGCGCCACCGGCGTGCAATCTGCTTCACCGTCCCGCCCGCATGATGTAGGCGCTTGGGCATGATTCCCGCCACGTTCTCGCAGGCCCTCGTTCGCGGCCTTCGCAGCCGTTGCCCGCGATGCGGGGAAGGCAGCCTGTTCCGCAAATGGCTCAAGCCGCGCGAACGCTGCCCGGTCTGTACCATGGACCTGACGCCGCAGCGCGCGGACGACTTTCCCGCCTATATCGCGATGATCGTGACCGGCCACCTGATGGCGCCGCTGATCATCGCGCTCTCGGTGGACTACGATCTCGGGCCGATGGCGATGTTCGCGATCCTCGTGCCGCTGGCCATCGCTATGATGATCGGCATGCTCCAGCCCGCGAAGGGCGGCGTCATCGCGACGCAGTGGTGGTTCGGCATGCACGGCTTCGTGAAGGAGCGGGTGCCCGAGACGGAAGACGAAGCCGCGAAATGAGCCTGACCGCCGATCGTCTCGGCCGCTTCGCGCGGCATATCGTCCTGCCCGAAGTCGGCGGCGTCGGACAAGTCGCGCTCACTGAGGCGCATGTGGTGCTGGTCGGCTGCGGCGGGATCGGCAGTCCATCACTGCAATATCTCGCCGCAGCCGGCATAGGCCGCCTCACGCTGGTCGATGATGACGTGATCGACGTCAGCAACTTGCAGCGCCAGACGATTTATACGCCGTCGGATATCGGCAGGCCCAAGGCGGAAGCGGCAGCCGAATGGGTGCGGCGTTTTGATCTTGGCCTGAAGGTCGATCCCGTCGTTGCGCGGCTGGGGGATGACAACACGCGTGACGTCCTATCCGGCGCAGACCTCGTACTGGACGGGTGTGACAACTTCGCGACTCGGCTTCTGGTGTCAGATACTTGCGTGAAACTGGGGATTCCGCTGACGACGGCGGCGATCGGACGGTTCCAGGGACAGGTCGCGAATTTTGCCGGGCACCTGGAGGGGCAGGCCTGCTACCGCTGCTTCGTGGGCGATGCTTTCGACGCGGTGGACTGCGATACCTGCGCCGCCGATGGCGTGCTGGGGGCGATGGTCGGCATGGTCGGCACGTTCGCGGCGATGCATGCGATACGGGTGCTGCTGGCGAGCCACACGGCGCTGGGCGAGCCGCAGTTCGGGACCCTGCACCTGATCGATGGGCTGGCGCCCTCGATGCGGCCGCTCAGGATCGCCAGGGACCCTGCGTGCCGGGGGTGTAATGGGCATGGGGCTTCGACAAGCTGCGCCTGACCCTTCGACAAGCTCAGGGTGAGCGAAAGGTAGCACAAACCTCCTAATCCCGCTCAGGCTGAGCTTGTCGAAGCCCCATGCGGTGAGGCGTGAGTTATCGGCTCAGCACCTCCTCCACCCATGCAGGCACCAGTTCGCTTGCCGGGCCGTGTCGCGCCTTGTCGAACCATGCCGTACCCTGCGAGGGTTCGAGGTTGAGTTCCAGCGTCTCGACGCCCAGTTCCCGCGCGTTGCGCACGAAGCCCGCCGCCGGATAGACCGCGCCGGACGTCCCGATCGAGACGAACAGGTCCGCCTCTTCCAGCGCCGCGAAGATCTCGTCCATGCGGTAGGGCATTTCCCCGAACCACACGATGTCAGGCCGCAGCGCCGCTTCTCCGCACGCGGGGCAGGCGGGGCGGTCGCGAAGAGGCCCGGTCCAGCGCGGGCGCTCGTCGCAGGCCATGCACCAGGCGTTGAGATGCTCGCCATGCATGTGCAGCACGCGCCGGGCTCCGGCGCGCTCGTGCAGGTCGTCGACGTTCTGGGTGACGATGAGGAGTTCGCCCTCCCACTCGGCATCGAGCTTCGCCAGCGCGAGGTGCGCGGCGTTGGGCTCCTTGGTCTGGATCGCCTCGCGGCGCATGTCGTAGAAGCGCAGGACGAGGTCGGGATCGCGTGCGAAAGCCTCGGGCGTGGCGACGTCCTCGACGCGGTGCTGTTCCCAGAGCCCTCCGCCGTCGCGGAAGGTGTCGATGCCGCTTTCGGCGGAGACGCCCGCGCCGGTGAGGATGACGATGTTGCGGATTGCAGCCAAGAGTTCGCCTTTCTCGTCACCCTGAACTTGTTTCAGGGTCCATTGTGCGCCATTCGCTGCCCTGAGATTGGGGCACGATGGATGCTGAAACAAGTTCAGCATGACGTGCCGGCGGAGAATTGGACGTGGCACGAATCGGAATCATCGGCAGCCAGGGGCGCATGGGTCAGGCGATCGCGGCGGCCATCGCTGACGCGGGCGAGGACCTTGCGGGCGGCGTCGACAAGGACGGTGACGTGGCTCCGGTCGCCGCGCAGGCCGACATTCTTATCGACTTCTCCAGCCCCTCGGCGCTGGAGGGTAACCTCGATGCCGCGATTGCCGCCAAGCTGCCGATCGTCATCGGCACCACCGGGCTGGAGGAGCGCCACCACTGGCTGATCGATTCGGCGGCGGAGCACATTCCCGTCCTGCAGACCGGCAACACCTCGCTCGGCGTCACGCTGCTGGCGCATCTGGTGCGCGAGGCGGCGTCGCGGCTGGGCGAAGACTGGGACATCGAGATCGTCGAGACGCATCACCGCATGAAGGTGGACGCGCCCTCCGGCACCGCGCTGCTGCTGGGCGAGGCGGCTGCGAAGGGCCGCGCCGTCGATCTCGCCGAGAGCGCGGTGCGCGGACGCGACGGCATCACCGGCAAGCGCGAGGCAGGCACTATCGGCTTCGCGGCGCTGCGCGGCGGCTCGGTGGCGGGCGATCACACCGTGCACTTCCTGGCCGACAACGAGCGCCTGTCGCTCTCTCACCTCGCCGAGAACCGGGGCATCTTTGCCAAGGGCGCGGTGAAGGCGGCGCAGTGGCTGCTGGCGCAGGGGCCGGGCCGCTACACGATGCCCGAGGTGCTGGGTCTTTGAAGAAGGACCAGATCTTCGAATTCTTCCGCCGTCTGGCCGAGGCCAATCCCTCGCCCGAGACGGAGCTGGAATTCGGCAATACCTACCAGTTGCTCGTCGCCGTGACGCTTTCGGCGCAGTCCACTGACGTCGGTGTCAACAAGGCGACGCGCGCGCTGTTCGAATATGTGAAGACGCCGCAGCAGATGGTGGACCTCGGCGAAGAGGGGCTGAAGGAGCACATCAAGACCATCGGCCTGTTCAACACCAAGGCGAAGAACGTCATTGCCCTCTCGCAGATCCTGGTGGACCGCCACGGCGGCGAGGTTCCGGCGGATCGCGATGCCATGGTCGAACTGCCCGGCGTCGGGCGCAAGACCGCCAACGTGGTGATGAACTGCGCCTTCGGGGCCGAGACCTTCGCGGTCGACACCCACATCTTCCGCGTTGGCAATCGTACCGGGCTGGCCAAGGGTAAGACCCCGCTGGCGGTGGAGAAGCAGCTGGAGAAGAAAGTGCCGCAGCCGTTCCGGGTCGGCGCGCATCACTGGCTGATCCTGCACGGGCGCTACATCTGTAAGGCGCGCACGCCCGAATGCTGGCGCTGCCCCGAGGTGGACCTGTGCGCCTTCAAGGACAAGGTGCTCGATCGCGGTGCGAGGAAGGCCGCAGCTTAAGGTCTACGTCCTCTTGACGAAGGCGGGGTTCGGGGAGCCAATGGGCTTTGCCGGACGTTCGCCCAACGAGAGGATGAGCCGATGAGAACCCGCGTTGCCCTGCTGCTTGCCCCTGTTGCCCTCGCCGCCTGTTCGCAGGAAGGGCCGGGCGACACGCCGCCGCCAGAACCTGCCGCCGAGGCAACCGGCGCGGCGCTCGATTGCCTTGGGGTGACGCGCTTCAACACCACGCGTATTCGTGACGATCACACCATCGATTTCATCGGCCGTGCAGGTGGACAGGTGTGGCGGGTGACGCTGCCGAACCGGTGCAGCGGGCTGAAGTCGGCCGGGACGTTTACGTATGAGACGTCGCTGTCACAGCTGTGCCGACAGGATATCATCTATCCGCTGCAGCAGATCGGCAACCAGTGGCAGCGCATGGGCGGCTGCGGCATGGGGCCGTTCGTGCCGGTGAAGCTGGCGAAGTAGCGGCGCTCTTCGATCAGCGTATGGCCGAGGGGGCTTCGACAGGCTCAGCCTGAGCGGGATTTAAAGACCCGCTCTCAAAACCGCTCAGGCTGAGCCTGTCGAAGCCCCCCGGCCGACTCTTACCCCTCGTACTGCTCGGGATCGATGTTTAGCCCGCGCCGCCCGTCCGCCGCCGTGTGGTGCGGCGAATGCAGCACTTCCGCATCCGGGTCCATCAGCGGCTGCAGCATCCCTTCCGAGCGGGTGATCACCGCCGTCGCCACGGCATTGCCGACGACGTTGGTGGCCGAGCGGCCCATGTCGAGGAAGGTGTCCACGCCCAGCAGCAGGGCGATGCCCTCTACCGGCAGGCCGAACTGCGTCAGCGTCGCGGCGATCACCACGAGGCTGGCGCGCGGCACCCCGGCGATGCCCTTGGAACTGACCATCAGCGTCAGCAGCATCAGGATCTGCGTCATGATCGGCACATGGATGCCGTAGGCCTGCGCGATGAACATCGACGCGAAGGTCATGTAGATCATCGAGCCGTCGAGGTTGAAGCTGTAGCCCAGCGGCAGAATGAAACCCGAGACGCGGCGCGGCACGCCGAAGCGGTCGAGCTGCTCGAACAGCTTGGGCAGGCTCGCTTCCGAGGAGGCGGTCGAGAACGACAGCAGCAGCGGCTCGCGGATGTAGCGGAACAGCGTCACCACGCGCTTGCCCAGGAACAGCCCCCCTGCGCAGAACAGCAGCACCCACAACAGGGCCATCGCGAGGTAGAACTCGCTGACCAGCACGCCGTATGTCACGATGATGCCGAGGCCCTGCGTGCCGATGACGGCGGCGATCGCGCCGAACACCGCGAAGGGGGCGAAGCGCATCACGTAGCCGGTGATCTGCAGCATCAGCTCGGACAGCGCCTCGGCTCCGCGCACGATCGGCGCGCCGCGCTCGCCGATGGCGGTGAGGCCGACGCCGACGAAGACCGAGAAGACGAGAATCTGCAGGATGTTGTTCTCGGCCATCGCCGCGAAGGGGCTGGCCGGGAAGATCTCGAGGATGAAGTGGCGCAGCGTCAGCTCGCCCATCTCCAGATCGCCGACGCCCTGTCCGGTGTCGAGGCCGACGCCGACGCCGGGCTGGAACAGGTTGACGAGGATCAGGCCAAGGCCGAGCGAGCACAGGCTGGCGGTGAGGAACCAGGCCAGCGCCTTGCCGCCGATGCGGCCGAGCGCGGTGCTGTCGCCCATGCCGGCGATGCCGGTCACGATCGTCGAGAAGACGAGCGGGGCCAGGATCATCTTGATCAGCTTGAGGAACACATCGGGCAGCAGGCGGAAATAGTCGGCCCATTGCTTGAGGTGCGGATCGTCCGCCGGAAGGCTCGCGTGGAGCATGTAGCCGGCCGCGATGCCGAGGACCATGCCGATGAGAATGTAGAGCGTCAGGCGCCTGCCCATTGCGAACCCCTTGTTAATGGTGGCGTCGTGAAAGCGCCGGAGCCTATCAGCGTGGCCGGTGCGGTCAATGACGGGGGCGAGGTTTCACCCGGTTGCAAGACGCAGCGCCGCGCATTTCGGCCCGCTCGCCTCCGAAACAAATTCCCCGTCAGCCCGCCAGAGCGGCCAGCGTCACCCGCTCGTAGATGCGGGCGAGGGCGTCGAGGTCGGCCACGGCCACGGCCTCATCGCGCTTGTGCATGGTCGCGTTGCACAGGCCGAACTCGATCACCGGCGACAGGTCCTTGAGGAACCGCGCGTCCGAGGTGCCGCCGCTGGTCGAGAGTTCCGGCTCCACCCCGGTCTCGGCGCGGATCGCTTCGGCCAGCATGGCGGAGAATGCGCCCGGCTGCGTCAGGAATGCCTCGCCCGAGATGACGGGGCGGGCGGTGCCGCCATGGGCTCGCGCAATCTCGGCGACGCGGGCGGCAAGCCCCTCGCCAGTGTGCAGGTCGTTGAAGCGGATCGAGATGCGCGCGGAGGCCTTCGCCGGGATCACGTTGGTGGCCGGGTTGCCGCAGGAAACGTCGGTGACTTCGAGGTTGCTCGCCTGGAACCAGTCGGTGCCCTCGTCGAGCACGATGGCGTCCAGTTCGGCGAGCATCGCCACCAGCTTCGTGATCGGATTGTCGGCAAGGTGCGGGTAGGCGACGTGGCCCTGCACGCCTTCGACTTCCAGCCAGATGTTGACCGAGCCGCGACGGCCGACCTTCATCATGTCGCCGAGGCGGTTCACCGAAGTCGGCTCGCCGACGAGGCAGAGGTCGGGAATTTCGCCCTTTTCGCGCATCAGGTCGATGAGGGCGAGGGTGCCGAAGCGGGCCGGGCCTTCCTCGTCGCCGGTGATGATGAAGCTGATCGTGCCTGCTTCGGGCGGGATATGCGTGACGGCCGCGACCATCGCCGCGATCGAGCCCTTCATGTCCACCGCGCCGCGTCCATAGAGCAGTTCCTGCCCCTCGGGACCACGCCGTTCGGGCAGGAAGGGCGCGCTGGTCCAGCCTTCGCCCGGCGGCACCACGTCGAGGTGGCCGGCGAAGGCGAAGTGGCGCGAACCCTCGGGGCCGCGCCGGATCGCGAAGAGGTTTTCGACCGGGCCGTCCGGCGCTTCCCCGGCAATGAAGCGAGTGACCTCGAAGCCGAGCGGCGCCAGCTGGTTCTCCAGGCAGTCGAACACCATGCCGGTGGCCGGGGTGACGCTGGGGCAGGCGATCAGCGCCTCGGCGAGATCGGCGACAGTTGCGGCGAGAGGAGCGGTCTGGGACATAGGGGCAGCGCCATCGCATAATAGGCGCACCATGACCATAGGAGACCGTCCATGCCCCGGCTCGACATAGAGGCCATCCCGCAGGCCAACCGCACCGGCTATCCGGCGCCTTTCGACGCGGCGGTGGAGGGGCGCTGGTGGCGGCGGCTCGCTCCTGCGGGCGGGCTGACGCAGATGGGCGCGAGCCATGTGGTGCTCAGGCCCGGCGCCTGGTCCAGCCAGCGCCACTGGCACGACGACGAGGACGAACTGCTGGTCATGCTCTCGGGCGAGGCGGTGCTGGTCGAGGACAGCGGACGCACGGTGCTGCGCGCGGGCGACGTCTGCGCGTGGGCGAAGGGCGTGCGCGACGGGCACCACCTCATCAACGAGAGCGAGGCGGACTGCACCTTCATCGCCGTCAGCGCGGGCGATCCGAACGGCAGCGGGGCCTACTCGGACATAGACATGAAGTTCGACGGCGAGGGCTATTTCCACAAGGATGGCACTGCGTACCCGACCGAGCGGATGCGCTAGAGGCTGGAAACCCGCGCGCTTGCGCCCCATATCGGCGCCAAAGGAGAGCGTCCCCGATGACCGACAAGATTCACCTCACCGATGAAGAATGGCGCGCGCGCCTGAGCCCCGAGCAGTACTACGTGCTGCGTCAGGCGGGCACCGAGCGGGCCTTCACCGGCAAATACGACGGCAACAAGCAGGAAGGGCTCTATACTTGCGCGGGCTGCGGCGCGCCGCTGTTCGAATCCGACGACAAGTTCAATTCGGGCTGCGGCTGGCCGAGCTACACCGCGCCGGTGGACGAAGCCGCGATCGACGAGCATCGCGATACCTCGCACGGGATGATCCGCACCGAAGTGACGTGCGCGAAGTGTGACGGGCACCTTGGCCACGTGTTCCCCGATGGTCCGGCGCCGACCGGGCTGCGGTACTGCATCAACAGCGCCTCGCTGGACTTCGAGCCAAAGTAAGAAGGAAGTAAGAAGGGAAGGCCCACCCCCGGCCCCTCCCGCGAGCGGGAGGGGAGGAAGAGCGCTTCGCCCTCCCGCTTGCGGGAGGGCCGGGAGGCTTGGCCCGCAGGGCCTAGCCGGACGGGGTGGGCCGACCATCCGCTGCCTTTCCTCCGCACCCGTGTTCACCTCGGGTTACAAATCGTCATGCAAAGTGTAGGAGCGACCCGACACATCCGTCCTTATTGGGGTTTGCATCCTACCCATGGCCAAGAATTCCGGCCGCAGCCGCGTACCCCGCGGCGCATCGTCGCAAGCTGAAAGAAAGCCGCTCTGGCGCCGCATCCTGCGCGGCATGTTCGTATGGGGCGGCGCGCTGGCGCTGCTCGGTGCGATCTTCCTGGGCACCGCCGTGTTCTTCACGATGCGCGAACTGCCCGACTATTCGGCGCTCAAGAGCAGCCAGAACGGCCAGATGATCGTCGTGCGCGCGCGCGACGGGCGTGAACTCGTCTCGCTGGGGCCGAGCTACGGCAAGTGGATGCCCTATGACGAGATCCCCGCGATCATGCGCGACGCCATCATCTCGGTCGAGGATCGCCGCTTCCGCGAGCATCCCGGCGTCGACCCGATCGGCCTCGCCCGCGCGGTCTACGTCTCGCTGACCACCGACAGCCGCGCCAAGGCGACCTCGACGCTGACGCAGCAGCTGGCGCGCAACATCTTCCTCACCAATGCGCGTTCGTGGAACCGCAAGGCGCGCGAGATGGTGCTGGCACTGGCGCTGGAGAGGAAGTTCACCAAGGACCAGATCCTCGAACTCTACCTCAACAAGGTCTACTTCGGTGGCGGCGCCTATGGCATCGACGCGGCCAGCCGCAAGTTCTTCGGCCACCCCGCGACCGAACTGTCGACCGCCGAGGCCGCGATCATCGCCGGGCTGGTGAAGGCGCCGTCGAACTACTCCCCCACCGCCGACGTCGAGGCCGCCAAGGATCGCGGCAAGGTCGTGCTCGGCCTGATGGCGCGCGAAGGCGTGATCTCACAGGCCGAGGCCGACAGCGTCGATTTCTCGGACGTGCAGGTCGCCAAGGAAAAGGGCCAGAACTCGGTCCGCTACTTCACCGACTGGGCGCTGCCGCAGCTCGACATGCTGCTGCCCGAGAACAACGAGCCGATCGAGGTCTGGACCACGCTCGACCCGGCGATGCAGGACGCGGCGACCAAGTCGATCGACGCCAACGTGCCCAAGGGCGCGCAGGGCGCGCTCGTCAGTCTCGACAAGGACGGCGCGGTGCTGGCGATGGTCGGCGGCACGGATTACGTGAACTCGAACTACAACCGCGCAACCAGCGCGCTGCGCCAGCCGGGTTCGTCGTGGAAGCTGTTCGTCTACCTTGCCGCGCTTGAGGCGGGCTATACCCCCGACGACCGCGTCGTGGATGAGCCGGTGACGATCCAGGGCTGGAGCCCGCAGAACGACGGCCGCAACTTCGCAGGCCAGATCGACGTTCGCACCGCCTTCGCCTATTCAAAGAACACCATCGCGGCGCAGCTGGGCAACGAGGTCGGCTTCGGCACCGTCGCCAGCATGGCCAAGCGCTTCGGCATCACTACCGACATCAACACCAAGCCCGCCATGGTGCTGGGCACGTCGGAAGTGCGCGTGATCGACATGACGCGCGCCTTCGCGGCGGTGTCGGCGGGCGGCACTTCGGTGGAGCCTTACGGCATCGTCAAGGTCACCACGACTTCGGGCGAACTGCTCTACGAGCACAAGTCGGTGCAGGGACAGGTGCTGGTGCCGCATTACGTGGCGGCCGGGATCACCGACCTGCTGCAGACCGCAGTGGCCATCGGTACGGGGCGCGCCGCGCAGATCGGTCGGCCGGTGGCGGGCAAGACCGGCACCACCAGCTCGAACAAGGACGGCTGGTTCCTCGGCTTCTCCAGCGGCATCACCACCGGCGTGTGGATGGGCCGCGACGATGCCAAGCGTGTCGCGGGCCTGTCGGGCGGCCATGCTCCGGCGCGGGCGTTCTCGGACTACATGAAGGTCGCCGTCGCCAAGCGGCCGGTCGAGCAGTTCGACACCGAACTCAAGCTTCCCGAATGGCAGCTTGAGCCCGATGACGAGCACATGCAGGGCAATCCTGAAGACTATTACTATACCGACGAGAACGGCAACCTCGTCCATCCTGACGGTGGTGCGCCGGACCAGACGCCTTATGGCGATGGGGCGAACGGGCAGGGGCCGAATGGCGGGATGGTTCCGCCGGACTACGGACCGCAGGGCGCGCCGGGCGGGCCGCCGCCTGCGGCCGGCAACGACTTCCTCGACCGCGCCACCGGGCGCGAGCGCG
>JASGGD010000091.1:0-17659 GCA_047605225.1 Novosphingobium sp. | reverse complement strand
AATCCAGGGCAGTCTTGAGCCGCCCTGGATTGCTTCGCTGCGCTCGCAATGACGAATGTGGTTGGATCGTCAAGCCACCCGGGGCTCGTCCACGGCAACGATCACGGGCATCGTCAGTTGGATCCAGCCGAGCGCCAGCAGGTAAGAGCACGCCGCGAAGCCGAACAGCGGCCCGTAGCCAAGCCCGGCCGCCAACACGAGGCCCGACACCTTGCTGATCGCCGCGCCGCCCATGTTTCCGCAGAATGCGCCGAAGCCGGTCACGCGCCCCACTCGGCCGCGCGGGGTGACGTCGGCGATCAGGCCGAACAGGTTGGTCGAGAAGCCCTGATGCCCCGCCAGCGCGAGGGCCAGCAGTGCGACGGCGGCCCAGTAGACATCGACATGAAGCGCCAGCGGCACCGGTACCACGCAGAGCGCGGACACCAGCATCAGCGTCTTGCGTGTCCGGTTGACGCCTGCTCCGCGCGCCAGCATCGCATTGGCGGCGTAGCCCGCAAGCAGCGATCCCGCCGCCGAACCGCAATAGGCCAGCGCCAGCGGCGGCCCCAACTCCGTCCCGGACAATCCGAACTGCCGGTGGAAGTAATCCGGCATCCAGAACAGCATGAGCCACCATGTCGCGTCGGAGAGCACTTTGCCGACAGCGACGGTCCATGTGCGCCGTTCCAGCAGGAACAGCCGGTCGCTCGCCAGCGCGCCGCCGGCAGACATGGCCGACCTGACCGGCGCGCGGTCGCCGAAATCGACCCCGCGCGACGCCAGCAGCCAGCCGAGCACCCAGACCAGCCCGACCGCCCCGGCTGCCACGAAGGCCCCGCGCCAGCCCCAGACCAGCGCGACCACCGGGATCGCCAGCGGCGCGAGGATGGCACCAAGGCTGTTCATCGCATTGGACAGGCCGAAGCCCAGCGATCGGGACTCGGGCGGAAACAGCGCGGCGATCGTCTTCACGCCAGAGGGCGTGCCCATCGATTCCGTCGCGCCGAGGCCGATGCGGCAGAACACGAACTGGCTGAAGCTCTGCGCCCAGCCATGCGTCATCGCCATGACCGACCACGCCGCCACACCCGCGACGTTGGCCCACTTCGCGCCGAGCCGGTCGACCAGCCAGCCCGCCGCAAGAAAGCCCACCGCCGCGCCCGCCTGGAACCATGCGGCCAGCGTGCCGTAATCGTCGTCGCTCCAGCCGAGGTCGCCCGCGATCGTCGGTTTGAGCACCGATATGATCTGCCGGTCCACGAGGTTGAGCACCCCCGCCGTCAGCGCCAGCGCGAAGATCAGCCAGCGGCGACGGGGGGAAAGCAACGCGCCCACGCTCACTTCTCCGAGGCTTTGTCCGAAGTCTGGCCGCCAGCATCGATCTGCCGCTTCAGCTCGTCGGCCAGCGGCGGGGTGTAGATGAGCGGCCTGCCCTCGGCCTGCGCCTTCAGCTTGGCGGGGGTATCGGGCATGTTCGGGTCGAAGCGGTCGACGGGGTTCGGCTTGATATACCAGTCGGCCGGGAAGTCCGCTGCATGCGAACCGTTGATCCCCCGCCGCAGCGAGCCCTGCGCGGTGCGCTTGCCATAGGGGATGACATGCTTGCCGCCCGAATTGGCCAGTTGGTCGTAAAGCGCGAGGCGCAGTTCCTGCTTCTTCGGAGCCCATGCCGGATCGTCGATCAGGTTGTGCATCTCGTCCGGGTCGGACTTGAGATCGTAGAGTTCCTCGGTGTCGTAGACGCCGTAGTACTGGATATATTTCAGCCGGTCGCGCTCGATGGCGAACGTGGTGGGGGTCATCGGGAAGTTGTATTCCCAGTAATATTCGTAAGTGAAGTCACCCGGCTTCCATGCGGAGACCGGCTGCACGCCCTCCCACAGCTTCCACGCGCTCGTGCCCTCGAACTGCGGCGGGCGCTGTGCTCCCGCTACATCGAGAAAGGTCGGCGCGAAATCGAGGTTCCGGATGCGGCCATCGTTCACCTTGCCCGCCGGGACCGTGCCCGGCTCCCACACCACCAGCGGCACCCGGATAGAGGCTTCGTAGGCGTTTCGCTTGTCGATCAACCCGTGTTCGCCGATCATATAGCCGTTGTCCGAAGTGAACACGACCAGCGTGTCCTTCTCCAGATGGTTCTTGCGCAAGTAGTCCATCACCCGGCCGAGGCTGTCGTCGATCGCCGACAGCGTGCCGTAGTAGTACTTGAGATACTCCGTCATCGGCACGTCGGCGTTGTAGAAGAAGTCGATGCCGTGCCAGGTGTTGCGCTGGTTCTGCACCCACAGCGGCTTGCCCGCATTGTTCTGAGGCGTGTTCGCCGCAGAGGAGGGCAGCGTGAACTTCGCCTTGTCGTACTGGTGCACGTAGCGCGGCGGCGGCAGCGGGTCCGAATGGACGCCCTTGTGGCTGAGATAGAGGAAGAACGGCTTCTTCGGATCACGCTCCTTCGTCAGCCAGTCCATCGCATAGTCGGTCAGCTCGTCGGTGATGTAGCCCTTCTGGGGCACCGTCTTCCCGTCCACGTTGAGGTTTGGAGAGGACTGCCCGGTATTGACCTTCGACGGCCAGTAATTGCCCTGACCGATGAAGCTCACCCACTTGTCAAAACCGGGGCGCGGGGCGTCGGTGCCGGCGCCCATGTGCCACTTGCCGAAGAACGCGGTCTGGTATCCCGCCTGCCGCAGATAGCTCGGGAAATAGGTGAGGCCTGCCTCGGAACTGTCGTTGTTGTCGACGATGCCGTGATTGCGCGCGGTCTGCCCGGTCAGGATCGTCGCGCGGCTGGGGCTGCACAGCGAGGACGTGACCACCGCGTTGGGGAAATAGGTCCCCTCCTTCGCCATGCGGTCGATATTGGGGGTCTTGAGCAACCCCGGCTGGAGGAAACCGAGCCCGTCGTAGCGCAGGTCGTCCACCAGCACGAACACGATGTTGCGCGGGCGCGCTTCCTTCGCGGGCTGGGACTGCGCGGCGGGCGCTTTCGCCAGCACAGTCGAGGGAGCGAGCGAAACGGCGGCGAAGCAGGCAGCGCCCAACAGCACCCGCACGGCGGCGGAGGTCTTCTTCATGTGGATTCCCGGTCGAAAAGGGTCGCCTCGGCCTCGTGACCGTCGGGACTGAAGGTGGCCGTTGTGCATCTGAAGGCACGGCACGGCCACCGTATAACGACAGGTGTGCCCTAAAGAAAACCTTTGATTGACATCGCGCCGCTCGGGACGCGCGGCCTTACTTCACCGTGGCGATGGCCTCGATCTCGATCAGGAACTCGGGCATCGCCAGCGCCGAGACGCCGACAACGGTGTTCGAGGCAGGCATGACGTCGCCGTAGAAAGCGCCCAGTTCCGGCCCGATCGCGCCGAGCATCGAGACGTCGTAGTTCACGATGAAGGTGCGCAGGCGCAGCACCGCCTCGGGGCCGACGCCCTGCGAGGCGAGAACCTCCTTGATGTTCGCCAGAGCCTGACGCGCCTGCAGGCCGACGTCCGATCCGCCGACGACGTTGTAGTCCTTGTCCCAGGCCACCTGGCCCGAGAGGTGGAGGGTGCCGGTCGCCTCATCGAGCGTGGCGTGCGAAAAACCGTACTGGACGCTGGGATAGAGCGTCTCGGGATTGATGCGGGTGCTGGTCATGGCAGGCTCCTGTCAGGAAAGGTCAGAGCATTTTCCAATCGGGTGGCACACCTGATGACTCGGAAAATGCGGCAAATCAAAAACGTAGAGCGGTTGATCCGATGCAACCGGCTCAACCGCTCTAATCGACGATCTCGAGCTGGTGGCCCCAGGGGTCGAGGATATAGAGGTTCTTCTTGCCCGCCAGCGGCCCCTCGGTGATGTCGATGGTCTCCATCGGCGTGCAGCCGTGGGCGGCGAGATAGACCTTGGCCTTCTCCACATCGTCCACCTTGATGCCGAGGTGATGGCCGCCCGCATCGCAGTTGCGCGGCAGGGTCGTGCCGCGATCGGCGGGCTTGTCGTACTGGACGAGCTGGAAGTTCAGGTTCGCCGTCAGCTTGAGCATGATGAGCGTCAGACAGGCGCCCGGCACGTTGACGTGGCTTTCCATCCAGTCGCGGCCGTCCTCGCCCACCGGGATCTGCGCGGCGTCGAGCGGGCCCATGCGGAACAGTTCGGTGGCGCCGAACACGTCCTTGTACCACTGCGCGACGGCGTCGGCATCGGCCACGGTCCAGGATACGTGGTCGGCCTCGATGAAGACGGGGCGTTCGGGAGCGGCGTCGGTCATGGGAATCTCCGGCTGGGAAGCAGTCAGCCTACGCCGCACGGGTGTTCCGGCAATGGCGTGGACTGCGCGAAGATGTTGCGGCTGGCGCAACGTAGGTGCCTGAGGCCCCTCACATCCCGAACCCCGTCATTGCGAGCGTAGCGAAGCAATCCAGGGCCGCGTAAACCGCCCTGGATTGCTTCGCTACGCTCGCAATGACGAGAGAGGCCGCGGAGACTATTCGCTCGTTTCCAGCAAGTCCGCCACCGACACCACGCGCGCGGGGAAGCGCGGGCGGAAGCCTGCCACCTCGCCCTCCGTGCAATCCCGCGCCGAGGCGATGCGGCGGACCAGCGCATGTTCGCAGGTCCGGCCCTGACACAGCCCCATGCCCGCCCGGCAGCGCAACTTGATCGCACTCGCCCCGAACGAAGGTCCGACCGCCAGCGCATCGGCAATCGCGCGGTCGACCGCCCCGACGGAAATGTCCTCGCATCGGCAGAGCAGGGTTTCCGGTTCCGGCTGCGGCAGCCACGGGCGGGGATCGGCGACACCGCGCAGGAGATCGATGAAGCCCTGCATCGCCTGCCGCTCGGCCCGAGGCTTGCGCATGGCTGCCTCAGCGACCTGGGCCGACAATGCCCCCGCGTCCTGCGCGATGGCGAGGCCCGCCAGCGCACCCTCGGCCATCGCGGCATCGCTGCCCGCGACGCCGGTGGTCTCGCCCGCGACGTAGAGGCCCGGCACGGTGGAGCGCATGGCCTCGTCGTGGATCGCCTCCCAGCCTCCGGCGGGGTCGGACCAACGCACTTCGGCGCCGATCTGGCGGATCAGGTCGGCTTGCGGCAGGAAGCCGTAGCACATCGCCGCGACGTCGCATTCGATGCTTTCGCCGTCGCTGAGGACGATGCGTTCCACCGCGTCTCCACCTTCGCAGCGCAGGACCTGCGCCTCGTAGCGAACCGGCACTCCGGCCCGGCGCAACGCCATGATCCCGGCGGCAGCGGCAAGCAGCGGCCCCGGCGTGCGCAGGGCGCGCGGCAGATGCGCCAGCGCAGTGCGCGCCATCGCCGCGAAGGGTTGCGCGAAGCAGACGGCGGCGACTTCACCGCCCGCCTCGACGATCTGCTGCGCGAGGACGATCATCAGCGGATGGGTGCCGAACAGGACCACGCGCTGCCCCGGAAGCACTTGCTGCGCCTTGATGAGCGTCTGCACCGCGCCCGCGCTCATGACGCCGGGCAGCGTCCAGCCCGGCAGCGCGACCGGCATGTCGTAGCAGCCCCCGGCCACCAGCACCCGCCGCGCCTGCACTAGTTCGATGCCTCCCGTGGTGCCCGAGAGCGTCAGCGCAAAACCCTCGCCGTCAGGCTGTACGCCCAGCACCGAGCGGCCGCCGAGCCACTGCAGCCGTGCGTCGCCGCCAACCCGGTCCAGCAGCGCACGCCCCTTGCGATAAGGCGCGCCGCCGAGCCAGCCGGGGACCGAGAACGCCGCGGGAGGCTGGCGCAGAATCTGGCCGCCGGGCCGCTGCTGCTCGTCGATCACGCATGTCGAGAGGGCCGCCGCCAGCGTCCGCTCCGCTGCGGCGAGGCCCGCCGGGCCACCGCCGACGATGGCGACGTCGTAAGTGCTCATGCTTCCGGCCTTTCGGTCCGGATGCGCAGGCCCGCCTCTACGGGCACGAGGCAAGCGCGCAGGCGGCGCCACGGCGCGTCCTCGCGCGCGATCCAGACGGTGCATTCGCTGCAAGTGCCCATGTTGCAGAACATCCCCCGCGAGCGCCCCGAACGGTCGTCGCGAAAGCGCGGCGCTGCCGAAAGCACGGCGACGGCGACCGTCTCACCCGGATGCGCCATGATTTGCGCGCCGTCGAGTTCCACCGCGACCGGCGCGAGCCGGGTGACGCCCTGTTCGATGCGCTTCATGGAAGCACCGCGAAGGCATCGAGGTGCGCGAAACGGCGCGGCGTGAACATCATCAGTTCCTCAGGCGTGGCCCCTTCCGCGATCGTGCGCGCGAGCAGCCGCGCGAGCACCGGGCCAAGCGTGAACAGCGATCCCCCCGCCGCCACGAACAGCCCCGGCGCGGCGGCGACCTCACCCACGATGGGAAGCTGGTCGGCGGAAATGCAGGTGGTGCCGGTCCATGTCCGCAACAGGGAGCGCTCGGCCAGCCCCGGCATCACCCGCGCGGCGACTTCCAGATTGGCGCGCAAGTTGGCAGGCTCGACGATCGCGGGACGGTCGAGATCGGGGGTGCCGTCGGCGCGCTTGGCGAGGCGCGAGGGCCAGCCGCCGCCGATCAGCAGGTTGCCGTCCTCGGTCTGCTTCATCGACAGCCGCCGCCCGACATGCTGGATGAGGAAGGGCAGCACCGGCTCGGTCCGATCGGTCACGCTCATCATCAGCGGCGCAGGGTAAAGCGGCACGTTGAGGCCCAGCAGCCCGGCAAGGCGTGGCACCCAGTGCCCCGCCGCCAGGAGCACGCGCGGCGTGTTCACCGTGACCTCGCCGTCAGGTCCGTGCAGCGTGGCGCGGTAGGTCCGGTCGCGCTGCATCGAGAGTCCGGCAAGCGCGGTGCCCGTCTGCACCACCGCCCCCTGCCCCCGCGCGCCATCGGCGAAGGCATCGACGAGGATGCGCGGGTTGGCATGGCCTTCGTCCTCCAGCCAGGCCGCTCCGGCGAGGTTGGGGGACAGCGATGGCGCCTTGTGGTGCAGTTGGGTGCCGTTGAGTACCCTTGTGGGCAGCCCCAGTTCGTTCTCGCGGGCCACCTTGAAGGCGAGGAGGTCCATCTCGGCCTCGGTCTCGGCCACCATCAGCCCGCCGTGCATGGCGACGTCTAGCGGGCGGCCGAGCATGTCCTCGATGCCCTTCCACTCCTCGATCGCGAGGCGGTTGAGCGAGACGATGCGCGCGCCGTCGGCGGCCGCCTTCTCCCCCTGTTCGAGGAAGCGCCGCTCGATCTGAAAGTGCAACGAGCCCGCGTTCTGCCCGGAGGCACCCGCGTTGAGGTGCCCCCGCTCGGCCAGCAACACCTTGAATCCCAAGCGGGAAAGGTGCCAGGCCGTAGCGCAGCCGACGAGTCCGCCGCCGACGATCAGAATATCGCAGTGGGTCGTCGTCGGCGTGCTCATGGTCAGAGCATATCGAGCTTTCGCAGCGTCTCGGCAATGCTTTCGCGGTCCTTGCCGGTGACGTCGATCAGCGGCTTGCGCACCGGACCGCCGGGCAGGCCCATCGCATCGAGCGCGGCCTTGAGGATCGCCGGGCCGGAACCGAAGCGGCCGACGAGGTCCGGCGTGTACCATTCCTCCATCAGCACCCGGTCCTTGCGCCCGCATTCGCGCGCGCCCTCGATGTCGCCGGCCCAGAGCTTGTCGTAGAAGCCGGTCTGGTTACGGCCCAGCACGCCGCCCGCGCCCATCGTGCCGTCGCCGCCGTGGACGCGCAGCATCGTCAGGCCCAGTTCGTCCATCGGGTAGCCGAACACGCGGACCTGCTCGCCCAGCGCGAAGACGGTCTCGGCAAAGTGCGTGAAGCGCGGGGTGGACTGCTTGATGGCGACGATCGCGTCGATGTCGGCAAGGCGGCGCAGCGTCTCCAGCGGCATGTCGATGCCGGTGCCCGGGGGCCAGTTGTAGACGCAGATCGGCAGGTCGATGGCGGCGCCGACTTCCTCGTAGAACGCCACGATCTCGTTCGGCAGTGGGCGCACGTAAGGCGGCGGGGTGATCAGCACACCCTCGAAACCGGCCTCGGCGGCAGCCTGTGCGTAGGCAATCGTCTCGCGCGCGGTGAAGCTGGAGCAGCCCGCGATGAGCGGCACCTTCTTCGCCATCTGGCTGCCCGCCAGTTGGAACAGGCGCTTGCGCTCGTCGGGGCGCATGCTGGTCCATTCACCGGTGGTGCCGGCCAGCACGAGGCCGTGCATGCCCTGATCGACGAGCCATTCCAGCAGCAGGCCGAGGCCCTTTTCGTCGAGGGTATCCTCGTCGATGAAGGGGGTCGTGATCGCGGGGATATAGCCCTGCCAGTTCACCCGTGACCGCTTGCTGACCGTCATTGCTTCGTCCTTGTTCCTGACCTGCGGAAATTCCTGCTGCAGCGGCGCGATCTTTGTCCCGCTCTCTGCCGTAGGACGATCGATGCCAGCGGGGTTGTTTTCCAACAATGGCGCGCATCGAGCGAAAACGTTGCGCTGGCCGCAACGTCGGATAGGGTCCGGACACGAAGACGCCGCGCCCGGTCGAAACCGGACGCGGCGTTGTCTTGCGCCTCAGTGGTCCGTCGTCAGGCGGGTTGGGCGACGAGCACCTTGCGCGGGCTTGCCAGAGACAGCCCCACGGTGACCACGGCATTGGCGATCAGCGCGACGAGGCCGATCTCCCAGTGCGGGAACCACCCCGCGGCAAGGCTCGATAGCGCGGGCACCCAGAGCACCGCATAGCCCGTCAGCAATCCACACAGCACCGCGGCGGCGCTGGTCCGGCGCAGCAGGAAGGCGCAGTAGACGCCCGGCGCCAGCATGCCGATCGCGGCATAGGCAGACAGGCCGATCTCGACCAGCGAGCCGCTCGCGCCCAGCGTCAGGTAAAGCGCGATCGCGGCGAACACCACCATCGCGAGGCGCGAGACCAGCAGTTCGGTGCGGTCGTCGATGGTGGGAGCCAGCGGACGCACGATGTTGCGGCCGAAGATCGACCCACAGGTCAGCAGCAGCACCGAGCCCGGCACCAGCGCCAGCAGCGAGGCCGTCCCCGCCAGCACGCCGAGCATCCACGCCGGATAGCGCTGCTCCACGAAGGCCAGCAGCAGCGCATTGGGATCGCCGCCGGGCGCCTTGGTCCCGGCCAGCAGCGCCGCGAAGCCGAGCAGGATGATGAAGAAGTACGAGAGCGAGTAGATCGGCTGGAACACCGCGTTGCGCCGGATCGTCGTACCGCTGTCCGCCGAGTAGCACAGCTGGAACATGTGCGGGAAGATGTACGTCCCGAGCGCCACGTTGATCGCCGAGGTCACCAGCCAGGTCACGTCGAGGCCGAGTTCGGGCTTGAGGCCGGGGAAGCTGGTGGCCTGCGGGAAGCGCTCGCCGACGGTGCGGAAGACGTCGAGCACCGAAGCCTCGCCGACCACGCTCGCGACGGTCCAGGCCAGCACGATCACCACGATCAGCATCAGCACGTCCTTCACGCCCGCGGCGAAGGCGGCGGAACGCAGGCCCGCGAGGAACACGAAGAGCAGCATCAGCACGACCGAGAAGCCCGCCGCCGCGCCCTGGCTCACCCACGGCCCTGCGGCAAGGCGCACCACCAGCGTCAGCGCGGTGACCTGGATCTGCACGTAGACCACCAGCGCGATCAGCCCCGCCGCCGCCACGCAGACGCCCAGCCAGCGCGCCTGATAGCGGTGAGCGAAGAAGTCCGCCTGCGTGACGAGGCCGTGGCGCCGCCCATAGGCATGGATCATCGGCGTCAGCCAGTAGCCCAGCGCCGCCGAGAGCGAGACCGAGCAGAACGCCAGATAGGCAGGCGCACCGTAAGCCCACGCAAAGCCCGAAATGCCGAGCACGGCGAAAGTCGTGTAGATCTCACCGGCGTTGAGGAACCAGAACACCAGCGTGCCGAGCTTGCGGCCGCCGAGCGCCCATTCCTCCATGGTCTGCGCACGCTTCTGCTTGCGGCGACCATAGAGCATCGACCCGGCGACGGTGCCGCACACGATCAGCAGGATAAGCGAAAGGATCATGCTCCGCCCTCCCTGTTGCGCGCGTCCAGCATAAAACGCAGGCCCAGAACGGCGGTGGCGAAGAGGATGCCCGCCATTTGCCAGACCATCCCGAACGGCAGGCCCAGCGGCGCCCACTCGACGCCATTGGCCCACAGCGCGAAGCCCAGTTGCCACACGAAAGGTAGCAACAGCAGCAGGTCGGCGCGCGACAGGCCGGTCTGGTAAGGAGTGTCGTCAGGTTCGGTCATGCGTGGCTCTTCGACTTTGAAGATGAGAGCGTGAACGGGCCGTGCGTTGCGTTCAATGACTAAATCGACACGGTTGCGTTGCGCTGGGCGGAACGGATGGTGTGTCCTGCCGCCGGGGGCTTCGACAAGCTGTGCCTGACCCTTCGACAAGCTCAGGGTGAGCGGAGGTAGCGTAAACTCCAATCCCGCTCAGGCTGAGCTTGTCGAAGCCCCCGCGTAAGCTGCAACCTCAGCCCCGCCCCACCGGCCGGTTCCACTGCCGCAACTGCGCCTCGATGCGCTTGAGCAGACGCAGCGGCGCGCCTTCCAGCTGGCGGCCGGAGCGCAGGACGAGGCTGGTGGTGGTTTCCTCGATGCTGTCGTCGGCGATCGGCACGCTGACCATCGCGCCTTCGGTCAGTTCGGACCACACCGAAATCTGCGGCAGGATGGCGACGGCGATCCCGGCGCGCACCATGTCCTGCATGACGTGGATCGAGTTCGAGGTAATCGCCGGCTGGAAGTACGTCTTCGAGTTGGCCTCCGCCGCGCTCAGGATCTGGCGGATGCGGAAGTGGGCGGGCGGCAGCACCAGCGGCACCCCCGCCAGTTGCGCGATGGTGACGCTGGGCTGTGCGGCCAGCGGGTTGTCGGGCAGCATGATCGCCATCAGCGGCTGCGCGATCACCGAGCGGACGTGGATCTTCATGTCGTTCGGGGTCGAGAAGACGAGGCCGAAATGCGCCTCGTCATCCGCGATCATGCGCAGGATTTCGGTGGTGGAGCCGGTGAGGATTTCCAGCCGGATCAGCGGGTTCGCCTGCGAGAACTGGCTGACGATCGAGGTGAAGCTCTGCCCCGCGAAGCCGTCGCCGATCGCCGCAGTCACTTGGCCCGTGCGGACGGAGCGCAGCTCTTCCAGCTTGGCGCGCAGGGCCTCGCGGTCTGCAAGCTGGTTGCGGTAGTGGGCGATGACGATCTCGCCCGCATGGGTCAGCCGCACGCCGCGCCGCCCCTTCTCGATCAGGGCAAGGCCGTACTGGCTCTCCAGCTGCGCGATCTGGCGGCTGATCGAGGACGGCGCGACGTTGAGCCGATCCCCCGCCGCGCGCATCGACCCGGCGCTGAGCGCTTCCAGCAGGTATCGCATTCCGGCTTCGGACAAATCGAACTCCTTTGGGACTCGCACACAGCTCGTCATTGCGAGCCCCGAAGGGGCGCGGCAATCCAGGGCAGCACTACACCGCTATGGATTGCTTCGCTGCGCTCGCAATGACGAACAGGGAGCGGTTGCTAGTCCCTAGCAGGTCACCGCGCCGGATCGAAGTCCTTCGCCAGCGGCAGGTCGCGCGAACTGGAGCCGATCTGGACGCGGTAGCTGCCCTTGGCCAGTTGCCAGTCGTGCGCGGTCTCGTCCCAGTAGGACAAGGCGCGGCGGTCCAGCGGGAACTCGACGGTAGCCGACTTGCCCGGCTGTAGCGACACGCGCGCGAAGCCCTTGAGCTGGCGCGGCGGCTCGTTCGCAGCGGCGGGCATCGAGACGTAGAGCTGCGCCACTTCGTCGCCCACGACCTTGCCGATGTTGCGCACAGTAACGCGGACCGTCCAGCCTTCGCCCGACTTCGCCAGCTTCAGGCCGCTGTAGGCGAAACTGGTGTAGGACAGGCCGTGGCCGAAGGGATAGAGCGGCGCGATGCCCTTGGCGTCGTACCAGCGATAACCGACGAGGATGCCCTCGTCGTAGCGCGCGGTGGTGCCGATGCCGGGATAGCGGGCGGGTTGGTCGGCGGGGCCGTTCACTTCGTCCGCCGGGAAGGTCACCGGCAGCTTGCCCGAGGGGTTGGCCTTGCCGGTCAGCAGCGCCGCGATGGAATCGGCTGCCTGTTCGCCCGGATACCAGGCGGCGAGGATGCCTGCGACCTTGTCCCGCCAGGGCATCAGCACCGGGCCGACGGTGTGCAGCACGACGACGGTATTGGGATTGGCCGCCGCGACCGCCTCGACCAACGCGTCCTGATCGCCGGGGAGCTTGAGGTCAGTGCGGTCCGCGCCTTCCGAAACGTGATCGGCGACGAAGACCACCGCCACTTCGGCCTTCTTCGCCGCAGCGACAGCCTCGTCGATCAGTGTCGAATCCGGGACCTGCCAGCCGAGGCGCAACTCGTTCGCCGAAAGCGTCGGCGCGTTGGAATAGTCGAGCTGCAGCGCCACGCGCTTGCCCGCTTCGAGCCAGACGGTGCCGTGCGTGGCAAGACGGAAGCTCTGCTTGGGCACGTAGGCCACGCGCTTGCCGTCGATCAGCAGCGCGATCTCGCCGCCGCCGTTGAGCGAGAAGCGGTAGGTGCCGGTCTTCGGCGGCACGAAGCCCCCCGTCCAGCGCGCCGACCATAGCGAGGGCAAGCCCTGCACGCCCGCCTTGGGACCGGCCTCGGCATAATCGATCGACGCTTCCTTGCGGGTGACGAGCGGCTCGCCCTTCCAGTCGGGCGAGGCGTAGTAGCGCGCCGTCAGATCCTCGAAGGCCGAGGCGGGCATGGCGGGCAGCGGCGCGATGCCGAGGGTGCCGCGTGCATAGGTCACGCTCGCCTTGCCCTCCAGCGCCGCCTTGATCGCATCGACCGGGGCCTTGAGCGTGCCGACGTCCTCGGTCTTCACGAAGCCGCCGTAGCGTTCGGACGTCTGGACGTTCGCGCCCGCATCGTCGCCGATCACGGCGATGGTCTTCGCCTTGAGGGGCAGCACGCCGCGCTCGTTGCGCAGCAGGACGGTGCCTTCCTCGGCGATCTTTTCCGACAGCACGAGGTGCGCCGGATCGCGCACGTTGGCATTGGCGTCGGCCGCTGCGATCGGATGATCGACGAGGCCAAGGCGGAACATCGGGGTGACGATGCGCTTCACCATGCCGTCGATGTCGGCCTGCGTGATGGCGCCGCTGGCCCGTGCGGCCTTGAGTTCCCTGACGCCGTAGAACTCGGCGAAACCGAAGGGGCTGACCCCGCCCGGCATGGAAATGTCCAGCCCCGCCTTCACCGAGGGCGCGGTGGAGCGATGGGCGAAGTACCAGTCCGCCACGACGAACCCGTCGAAGCCCCAGCGCTTGAGATTGCCCAGCGTGCCGGGGTTCTCGCAGGCGTAGTGGCCGTTGACGCGGTTGTACGCGCACATGATCGACCCGGCCTTGCCCTGCTTAATCACCGCCTCGAAGCCGGGGTAGTAGATTTCGCGAAGCGCACGCTCAGGCACGATGGCGTCCACCGCCTCGTAGGCGGGACCGTCGCCCAGACGCAGCCATTCCTGATTGTTCGCCGCGAAGTGCTTGGGCGTGGCGATCAGGCCGAGCGACTGTATGCCGCCGGTGATCGCGGTGCCCAGCTGCGCGGTCAGGTAGGGGTCTTCGCTCAGCGTTTCGGCAAGGCGGCCCCACTTAGGCGTGCGGATGATATTGATGGTGGGGGCGAGCACCACGTTGCGCCCTTTGCCCGCGTGCTCGGCGCCGAGCGCCTTGCCGTAGGCGGTCATCAGGTCGCGGTCGAAAGTCGCCGCGCCCATCACGGGGGCGGGGAACTGCGTCACGCCCTTCATGCCGTTACCGACGCCCGCCGGGCCATCGCCCATGCACAGGCGCGGCAGGCCGAGGCGGGCGATGCCGCTGATGTGGCCGACGCAGGCGTTGACGCCGGTGCCGTTGGCATCGAGTTCGGTATCGCCCTGAAGCAGCTTCAGTTTCTCGTCATCCGTCATCGCCGCGACCACCAACTCGGCGCGCTGTTCAGGCGTGCGGGCGGCGTCCAACCAGGGCTGCTGCGCCTCGGCTGCGAAAGCGGGAACGGCCGCCACGGCACAAAACGCGATCCCGGAGAGCAAGGCTCTCCGGGATACGTTTGCCACCTGGTGCGACCCGAGGACGAACTTGGAAGCAACAGTCATGATCAGAACTTCACCATTCCCGACAGGCTGACCGTGCGCGGACGGTTCATGTAGTAGCCCAGCGGGTACACGCCCGGAACGATCTCGTTGTAGTTGATCGTAGTCTGGTCGTTGAACAGGTTGGTGACGTTGAGGTTCACCTGCCACGGACCCTTGCTGATGCCGGCATGCATGCCGACCAGCCAGTAGGAGTCGAGCGGCTGGTAGTTGTCGATGGTGGAGTTGAACTTGGTCGCCATCGAACCCTGATAGCTCACGTCCGCGCCGAAGGAAGCGTCCACGCCCAGCGCGTCCACGAAAGTCGTGTAGTTGACGCTGCCCGCGCCGGTGAACTCCGGCACGTAAGGGATGCGGTCGCCCTTGTTGCCGGTGCCCGCGACGGGGTTGTCCTGCGCCAGCTTGGCAGTGTTGTAGTTGCCCGACAGGTTGATCTGCAGGCCTGGGACCGGACGCGCATCGAGCGTCATTTCGATGCCCTTGACTTCGGCCTTGCCGCCGTTGCCGGTGTAGCCGAACGACACCGTGCCGTCAGTCGCCTGCTGCGAGACCTGAATGTCCGACCAGTCGATGTAATAGACCGCGCCGTTCAGGAACAGCTTGCGATCCATCAGCGTGGTCTTCACGCCCCACTCGTAGGACCACAGCGAGTCCGAGCCGTAGCCGTCGGGGATGACGACATTGGCGATGGCGGCGGCGGTCTGGTCGTTGGTGCCGCCCGAGCGGTAGCCCTGCGCGACCTGAACGTAAGTGTTGACCTGATCGCTCAGCTTGTACGCCAGGTTGAAGCGGCCGATCAGGCCGTTGTCCTTGGTGTGCAGCACCGGACCGGCGCCCGCGCCGGTGCCGCCGCCGAAGGCGACGTTGGCGACCGACTGCTGCTCAAGCTTGAAGTCGAACAGGCGGCCGCCTGCGGTGAAGGTCAGGTCCGGCACGATCTCGTAGCTGAGTTCGCCGAACAGCGCGCGTTCCTTGATGCGGGTGTCGACGGTACGGTCAAGCAGCATGTCCGCATCGGCGGGCAGGTTGCCGTTCACGTCGGCCTTGGGCCACGAGCTGTTGAAGAAGCGGTTCTCGTTCTGGAAGAAGCCGCCGACGAGGATCTGGAACGGACCGTCGAAGTCGGACGCGAAGCGCAGTTCGCCGCTGTCCACCCGGCGGTGCTTGTCCTGCTTCAGAGCGCTGCGGCCGGTGGTGTCGTGCGGCAGGCCGAGGAACGCCTGCGCCGCCAGCGAGGCATCGCGCACGAAGCTGGTGTCACGCACGAAGCGCGAGACGGTGCCGGTGAACGTGCCGAAGGGCTGCTTGTAGTTGACGGTCGCGTTGTAGATTTCGCTCTTGTCGCTGTAGGGCGCGCGCACTTCGTCGGCCTGATAGTTCGAGGGCAGCGCGTTGCCGTCGTAATCCAGCTTGTTGTAGAAGTTCTTCGCGTCCTGCTGGACGTCCTGATACATCGCGGTGAGGTCGACGGTCAGGTCGGGCGTCGCCTGCAGGCGGGCGGTCAGGCGGCCGGCCTTGCTCTTTTCGGCGTTGGCGCCCTTCTGAAAGCGGTTGTCGATCCAGCCCGGCAGATCGGCATAGAAGCCCGATGCGCGCACGGCGAGGACGCCGGGGATGACCGGCAGGTTGACGGCGCCGTCGGTCTGCATGCCCAGCGATGCGCCCTTGGTGGCGCGCAGGGCCGACTGGACGTAGCCGTTCACGCCGCCGTCGGGATCGGCCTTCTTGGTGATGTAGCGGATCGTGCCCGCCATCGAGCTGGCGCCGAAGGTGGTGCCCTGCGGGCCTTTCAGCACTTCCACGCGGTCGATGTCGAACAGCTTGATGTCGGGCGCCTGACCGCCGCCGTCCTGCGCGTTCTCGCCGGTGATGACGGTCTCGTCGAGGTACATGCCCACGGTGCTGGCACCGGCCGAGTTGACGCCGCGAATGACGTAGCGCTTGTCGCCCGGACCTTCATCCTGAACGGAGAGGGCGGGAATCGCGTGGTAGAAGTCGGCGAAGTCGACCGCGCCCTTGTCCTTCAGCGCGTCGCCGCCCAGCGCCTGCACGGCGATCGGGGTGTCCTGAACGGTCGAGGAGGTGCGCTTGGATGCGGTGACGACGATGTCGCCGCCGGAGCTGTCAGCGGCCGCTGCGGTGTCCTGCGCGAATGCAGGCACGGCGCAAAGCGCGGTGCCGGCCATCATGCCGGTTACGAAAAGCCTCAGCGCTGCGTTCGTCTCGATCTTCATGGAACCCCTTTCAACCCGATTGTGCTTTAACCGGCGCGACAGCAAGTGTCCCCGCATCACCGGATGACAGAAACGTCACACGAGCGCGGTTGCGCTTCAATGCAGACAATCCGTGAGGTTCGTTGCAATCAGCGCAACGCTGAAAAGCCTGATATTTTCAGGAAAGCCAATTTTCGTAGTACCTTACGCGAAGACGGCGCAGCAGGTTTCCAGACCTGTTGCGCCGTGTTTGCGAGCAGCCGCCGCTCCAGGCACCAGAGTGATGCACAGCGGCAGAAATTCGTGTTTGGAAGGGGTCAGCCAGCCGGCTGGAGAATCACCTCGATCGCTAGCGGCGAAGCACCGCCTGCGATCTCCAGCAAGCGGTCGATATTGGGATGCGCACCGGGGCGATTGCGGGCGTCGGCGGTGTGCTCTGCGAACACGTCGAGACCGTGCGCCGCCGCCTTGCCATCAAGGGTGCCGAAGCTCTGCCGCAGGTACTGGTACACCGCAAGCGAACCCTGCTTTCCGGGCTGGTTCTCGATGCTGGCGATCATCGTGCCGTCCACGGCGACGAGATCGATGCGTTCCAGCCCGTCGATCGAGGGGAGTTGCTGCAGATTGTCCTTGAACGTGGCGCCGGGCTGAATCATCGATCGGGTTCCTGAATTGGTGGCCGCAGAGGGCGGGCGGCGGCCTCTAACACCATCTGTGAAGAGCCGCCATGCCGGTATCCGGACAGGACACGCCCACGCAGGTCAGGAATTGATCAGCGCGCGAGAGCCTCAGTCAGCCCGCTCGACTTGTCGTCCGCCAGTGCCAACTCGCGCAGCGTCCGGATGCCAGCCGCATCGCGCGGGGCTCGGGCGTGTTCGGCGACGATGCGCTGGAAGTTGCCGAGGCCGCGCTCGAAGGTGTCGCCGTAGCCCTTGATGAGCCGCTGGCAGCGCACCAGTTCGAGCGCCAGTTCGCGGTCCTTCCCCGCTTCGCTGCGCACCAGTTCCAGCCAGTGCTCGATGCGCTCCTGCTCCTCGATGTAGCGCAGCGAGCGCGGACGGATCGAGCGCATCGCCGCGACCGTACGCAGCGCCAGGAACCAGCGCAGGCCGGTCGTCTCGACGTGGCGGCCTTTGGTGAAGAAGCGGCCCAGCAGCTTCGTCAGGCCCTTGCTGGCGAGGATGCGGCGACCGATCCCGGCGGGCAGCGTCTCGCACACTTCCTGCAGGCGCGGGTGCATGAATTCGGTGATCGAGAGGATCTGCTCGGCCCCGGCCTTCACCTCGCCGCGCACGCGCTCGATGCGCGATGCACGGGTCTTGAGGTCAGCGACGCGGATGGTGTCCTCGTAGGCCA
>JASGGD010000090.1:0-17977 GCA_047605225.1 Novosphingobium sp. | reverse complement strand
CCGCGACCGCGCGCGGCCCTATCTTGCGCGCGGCGAGTTCACCGAGGCCAGCGCCTCGCCCATGTAGGCGTTGACCTCCGGCGGGGCGGCGCCCTGTTCGAGCGCCGCGCGCAGCTTCATTTCCGCATCGATGCCGTCACCGCGCGCGATAGCCTTGCGGCCCTGCCCGATCAGCTTGTCGGCACGGGAAATCTCGCCCACGGCCACCGGCGTCGCGGTCGTCATGACCAGCGAGAAGCACACGGCAAGCACCAGCAGCGGCGGTATCACCGCCGCGCCCCATGTGATCAGTCTCCGGAAACGCCCCCCGCGCATCGAAGATCAGGACGGCTGCAGATCGTACTGCTTGAGCAGGTCGTAGAGCGTCGGCCGGCTGATCCCGAGCATCTTGGCGGTGCTGGAGATATTGCCCTCGCTGCGCGCGAGCGCATGGCGGATGACCTTGCGGTCCGCTGCCTCGCGCGCGGTCTTGAGGTTCAGCGCCGTTGCCACCTGCTCGTCCGGATCGGCGAGGTCGAGGTCGCCAGCGGAAACCAGCTTCTCGTCCGCCATGATCACCGCGCGCTTCACGCGGTTTTCCAGCTCGCGCACGTTGCCGGGCCAGCCCCAGGCATCGATCGCCGCCAGCGCATCGGCCGAGAAACCGCGCACGCGCGGATTCATCTCCTTGGCGTAGCGGGTCAGGAACGCTTTCGCGAGCAGCGTCGGATCGCCCGGCCGCTCGGCGAGGCTCGGAATGCGCACGACGATCTCGGCGAGGCGATAGAACAGGTCTTCGCGGAACCGCCCTTCCGCGATCATCCCTTCGAGGTTCTGGTGCGTCGCGCAGACCACGCGGGTATCGACCGGGATCGACTGGCGGCTGCCGACGCGCTCGATCACGCGCTCCTGCAGGAAACGCAGCAGCTTGACCTGCAACTGCAGCGGAATGTCGCCCACTTCGTCGAGGAACAGCGTGCCGCCCGCCGCCTGCTCGATCTTGCCCGGCGTGGTCTTCACGGCGCCGGTGAAGGCGCCCTTCTCATGCCCGAACAGCTCGCTTTCGAGCAGGTTTTCAGGGATAGCCGCACAGTTGATCGCCACGAACTCGCGCTTGGCGCGGCCGCTGGCCTCGTGGAGGCCGCGCGCCAGCAGTTCCTTGCCGGTGCCGCTCGCCCCCAGCAGCATGACCGAGACGCTGGTGTTGGCGACGCGCTCTATGGTGCGCGCCACCTTAACCATTTCCGGCGCGGCGGTGATCATGCGGCCGAGGACTTTCTCGTCCTTCTCCACCTTGCCCGCGAGGCGGCGGTTCTCCTCCTCCAGCCGGTGCAGGTGGAGCGCGCGGCGAACGATATGGCCCAGCGCATCGATGTCGACCGGCTTCTGGTAGAAATCGTAAGCCCCGCGCGCGATCGCCTGCAGCGCGCTTTCCCGCGCGCCGTGGCCCGATGCGACGACGACCTTGGTGTCGGGCTTGAGCGCCATGATCTCGTCGAGGATCGCGAAGCCCTCGGTCGTACCGTCCGGGTCCGGCGGGAGGCCGAGGTCGAGCGTCACCACGTCGGGCATTTCCGAGCGCAGCAGCGCGATGGCGCTGGCGCGGTCCCCGGCGACGAAGACCTCGAAATCCTCGTAGGCCCACTTGAGCTGCGCCTGAAGCCCGGCGTCGTCCTCGACGACGAGGAGTTTGGGGAGCCGGGCGGTTTGGGTGTCAGTCATCAGGCCACCTTCTCGGCGTAGTTCGGATAGATGTCGGTAGCCGCCGCCAGCGGCAGGCGCACCGTGAAGCGGGAGCCCAGCCCCTCGCGCGATTCGACGTCGAGACGGCCGCGCATCGCGCGCACCAGCTCGCGCGCCTCGAAGGCGCCGATGCCGAAGCCGCCCGACTTGGTCGAGACGAAGGGCTTGAACAGGCGGTTGCGCACGAAGTCGGCGCTCATGCCGGTGCCGCTGTCGAGCACCTCGAAACGCGCATTGATGCCCTCGACGACGAGCGAGAGGAACACCGGGCTGCCCGGCTCGCTGGCATCGACGGCGTTCTGGACGAGATGGACGAGCACCTGCTCCAGAGGGTGACGGCTGGCGGTGATCATGACCTCGCGCGATTCGGCGAGGACGACCTGCGGGCTGTCCTTGAAGCGCTGCATGACCTGCCCCAAAACCTCGCTCGCGGCAACCTGCTCGACCCGGTCCACGCCGCCCGACCCGTAGCGCGAAAGGCGCGCCAGCAGGGCGTTCAGCTTGTCCGAGGAATTGCGCAGCGTCACCAGCATGTCGGCGCGGAAGGCGGGCTTCTCGGCGTGGAGTTCAGCGTTGCGGGCAAGCAGGCTGAACTGGCTGGCGAGGTTCTTGATGTCGTGCATCACGAAGGCGATGCGGCGGTTGAAGTCCTCGAACCGCGCGGATTCGGCGAGCGCGTTCTGGCTGGCGTTCTCGGACAGGTAGCTGGCGACCTGCTGGCCGATGACGCGCAGGAGGTCGAAGTCCTCCCAGTCGAACTTGCGCGCGAGGTGCGGCCGGGCCAGCACCACCATGCCAACGAGGCGGTCGTAATGGACCAGTGGGATCAGCGCCCAGGCGCGCGGATGGTCGATCAGCCAGCCGGGGATCGTCGCGCCGCTGTCCCGCCCTGCCCGCACGTCGTCGAGGTCGGCGATGTAGCCGGTGCTTTCGAAATGGGCGATGTCCTGCACCGGCAGTGCGACCGCAGGCACCTCGATCTCGCGCCAGTTCCAGCGCGCGGCCAGGGTCAGTTCGCCATGCTCGCCGGGGGTCAGCAGGAGGCCCGCCGGGCTCTCGAAGACGTCGGCCATCGACTGCACGACACGCTCGCCGAGCGGTGCGCTCTGGTCGCAGCCGATGGTGCGGGTGAAGCGCAGCCACTCTTCGCGGTAGCCGTAGCGGTGCTGGAAGAAGTGCTTGGCAAGGATGACCTTGAACCACAGCCGCACCCGCCGGGAGGGCAGCACGACGAGCGCGAAGGCGCTGCCGAGCGTCAGGAACGCCAGTTCGACCAGCCGTGCGAAGTTGCCGCCCGCGTAGGACAGCCACTGCGCCACCGCGACCATAGCGACGAGGTAGACGCCGATCACCAGCAGCGAGAAGGTCTGGAACGTCACCGCGCGCGACGGGCGCAGGCGCAGGTCGTCGCGGTTCTTCGCGCCGCCGATGGCGATGCACACGGCGATGACGATGGCCGGAACACCGCGCAGCGCGGCGATCTCGTAAGGCCAGTCTCCGGCGAGATAAGCGATCGTGTAAAGGTTGAGGTCGAAAGCCCAGAGCACCGCCAGCCCCATCGCCGGCCAGCGCAAGGCCGCCCGCGATTCGCGCGGCGCGCCTGCGTAGAGGTTGTGCGCGAGGACCAGCCCGCCCACCGTCACCAGCAGGCGGAACATCACGTTGAACTCGAACGCGAAGTTCAGGACGTCGCGATCGATCTCCAGCCGCGACAGGCCGGAATTGACGGCGAGGTGAAGGATCTCGACAGCGCCCAGCGCAAGGATCACCGGCCGGATCGGCGCCACGCTGGCATCGCGCCCGTCACTGGCGAACAGGCGATAGATCACCACCAGCCACGCGAGGTTGCGCGCGCTTTCCGTCAGCGCGGGGGCGAACGTCACTTCCGGCGTGCCGATGCCGAAGGCGCAGGCGAGGCTCCACAAGGCGGTGAACAGCAGTGCTACGACCATGGCCGTGCCCGCGCTGCCGAACCTGTCGCGGCGCGAAAACAGCCAGATCGCGATGCTCGCCAGCGCGATGGCGCCCGTCAGGTCGAGACCGACGCCCATCGTCGCCCAGACGGCGGAGGCCTTCATCATCGCGCGCCTTCGCTCCAGAGCACCACCCGCAGCGTCTGCAGGATGATCAGGAAATCGAGGAAAGGCGTGTAGTTCTTGGCGTAATAGAGGTCGTATTCGAGCTTGTTGCGCGAATCCTCGATCGAGGCGCCGTAGGGGTAGTTGATCTGCGCCCAGCCGGTGATGCCCGGCTTCACCATGTGCCGCTCCGCATAATAGCGCAGCTGGTCCTCAAGGTCGGCGACGAATTCGGGGCGCTCGGGGCGCGGGCCGACGAAGCTCATCTCGCCCTTCAGGACCGTCCATGCCTGCGGCAGTTCGTCGATGCGGACCTTGCGGATGAACTTGCCGATACGGGTGATGCGCGGGTCGTCCTTGGAGGCCCACTGCGCGCCCGCAGCCTCGGCGTCGGTACGCATCGAGCGCAGCTTGATGACGTCGAAGTGCTGGCCGAACAGGCCGACGCGCGGCTGGCGGTAGAAGGCAGGCCCGCGGCTGTCGATCTTCACCAGCAGCGCGAACAGCACGATGACCGGCGCCGTGACCGCCAGCAGCAGGAGGCTGACGGCGATGTCGAACACGCGCTTGGCGGCGCTGGAGATCGCCCGGCCGGACGAGAAGCCGTCGGAGAAGATCAGCCAGCTCGGGTTGACGGTGTCGAGGTCGACGCGACCGGTCTCGCGCTCGAGGAAGCTGGAGAACTCGTTGACGTGGACGCCCGCCGTCTTGATGCGCAGCAGGTCCTTCAAGGGCAGCGCGTTGCGCCGCTCCTCCAGCGCCAGCACCACTTCGCTGACGCCAAGATTCTCGACATAGCGGGTCAGGTTGTTGATCGCCGAGCGGGAGATCGCCTCCTCGACCACCGGCGCGCTTTCGCTCATGGCTACGTAGCCCACGATAGCGAAGCCGCTCTCGGGGCGTTCGCCCAGCACCCGCAAACGCTGCGCACGCTCGCCCGCGCCCAGCACGAGGACCCGGCGGCGAAACGCGCTGGTGCCGAGGAAACCGCCGAGCAGCAGCCGGTTGAAGATCATCAGCACGATCGCGAAGGCCATCGAATAGGCCAGCGTCGAACGCCAGAAGTTCTGCCCGCCGACAAGGAAGTCCACGAAGGACAGCGCGATGACGCCCAGCGAGATCGCGACCAGCAGCCGCGCCGCCGCGAAGCGCATCGAACGCAGCGCGTCGGCACCGTAGACGCCCACCGCCACCATCGAGAGCGAAATCACCGCCGCAAAGGCGCCATGCGCGATGAGGCGGTCGGCGAGCGGCGCCGGGTCGATGCCGATCTGCTGCGCGCGCAGCCGCCAGGACGTCTCGTTGGCCGCCGCCAGCAACAGCACATCGACCAGCCACAGCAGCACCACGGCATGCGGGATATAGTGTTTGAACAGACGAATCATCGTCGCTTGCGCCATCCTTCGTGGCCGAACTCCGGCACTTGAACGATGGCCTAGGCTAAAGGCGTAAAATGTCGGTTACCTTGACAGGTGCGCCAATAAAATCAGTATTTTTGCCGCAAACCTTCAGCCGGGCGCTGTCGGAGCACCTTACATTCCCGGCTTCGCCATCAGACGCAATGCCGTCAGCGTCAGGGCCTGTGCGCCCGAGGCGATGACCTTGTCCGCCTGCGGTGCCCAGAACGGACTGTGCAGCGAAGGCATCGGCGGACCACCCGCCTTCGCCGCCGCCAGCTTCGCCGGATCGGCCCCGCCGACCCAGAAGATCACCGACTTGATGTGCGCCTCGTCGGCGCGGCGGAACTCGCCGAAATCCTCGCCGCCCATCGCCGAAGGCGTGATCACCACGTTGTCCGCACCCATCTTCGCTTTGAGGTCGGCGACGGCCTCCTCGGCGAACTCGGGCGTGTTCCAGGTGGCGCGGGTGTGCGGTTCCTTGACCTTGATCTGCGGCATCAGGTCGTCCGGCAGGCCCGATGCGATCGCCTCCCCGCGCGCGACGCGGGCGATACCGTCGAGCAGGCGTGCGCGCGTCTCGTCGGAATAGCTGCGCACCGTCAGTTCCAGCTTCGCCTGATCGGAGATGATATTGTGCTTGGTCCCGGCGTGGAACGAGCCGACCGTCACTACCACCGGATCAAGCGGGTTCGTCTCGCGGCTCACCAGCGTCTGCAGCTTCATCACGATCGAACTGGCCAGCACGATCGGATCGCGCGTGGTCTGCGGATAGGCGCCGTGCCCGCCGACCCCGCGCACGAGAATGTCCACACTGTCCACATTGGCGAGCGCCCAGCCCTTCGCCGCGCCGACGACACCGGCGGCAAGCTCGGGCGTGTCATGGAAAGCCAGCGCGTAATCGGGCTTGGGAAAGCGCGTGTAGAGCCCGTCCTTGAGCATCTCCAGCGCGCCCAACCCCATCTCCTCGGCCGGCTGGCCGATCATGACGAGCGTGCCCGACCACTCGCCCTTGCGCGCGGCCATGAGGCGCGCCGTCTCGATCCACGCGGTCATGTGCGTGTCGTGACCGCAGGCGTGCATCACCCCGCTTTCCACGCCAGCGGTGGACGTACCCCGTTTCGTCGAGGCGAAGGGCAGCCCTGTCTGCTCGACCACCGGCAGCCCATCCATGTCGGCGCGGATGAGGACGGTCGGCCCCGGCCCGTTCTTCAGGACCGCGACGATGCCCGTGCGCCCGACTTTCTCGGTCACGGTGAAACCCGCCTTGCGCGCGGCATCGGCCATGACCTTGGCGCTGCGCACTTCCTGAAAGCTGAGTTCGGGATTGGCGTGGAGATCGCGATAGGTCTCCATCAACCCCGGCAGGTCGCGCGCCACCGTATCGGCGACGGGTTCGGCCATGGCAGGCAGGGAAACGCTCGCAAGAACGCAGGCGGATGCAAGGGGAACGGCGCGCATGGGCGAAGGCTACGTCAGCCCGCTGACCTCCGCAAACCGTCCGTGAAGTTTTTCTCATAGGCCCGATAGAAACTCCGCATCGACATTCTCTACCACATGAGTAGATTGACCCTCGAAGCGCAGGGTTCGCCTGTTCTTCCGCGGCATTTGATGGCTGTCAGCTTGCTCCGCGTCACCAACCGCTAAAGCGCACGAAACCGCAAGGCGACAACGCCGGCTTCGTGCCTCCCGATGGAGATACGAAATGCTCAACTCGATCCCCCGCATCACCTCGCAAGTCCTGCGCGCCCGGCCCAGCACCGACGCGCGCCTGCCGCATCCCTCGTGGCGCGGCGCATCCGACGCGCCGCCGGGAGGCGGAGCGGCCACGATCCGCAGCGCGGGCGACTTCTGGTCGCGCCTCGGCCTGTGAGACTCAGCCTGTGAGGCTTCTGCAATGACCCCATCGGGCGGCATCGAAATCCACATCTCTCCAGCTGGAGTTCGATGTCGCCCGTTAACATCACTTGTGACACAGTAGGCCCGTGAAGACTGCCCTCATCATCCGCCACGTTCCCCACGAAGGGGTCGCCGGCTACCGCAAGCCCATCGAGGACGCCGGCTACGAAGTCAGCCGGATCGACGTCACCGACCCGGAATTTTCCACGCTCGACCTGCGCGAGCCGGACCTGCTCATCATGATGGGCGGGCCGATGGGCGTCTACGAGCAGGACCGCCATCCCTGGATCGGCTGCCAGCTGCGCCGCCTCGCGCTGCGACTCGAGGCCGACCGGCCAACTCTGGGCGTGTGCTTCGGGGCGCAGATGATGGCCAGCGCGCTCGGCGCGACGGTGTTCCCCGGCCCGGCCAAGGAAGTCGGCTTCCACCCCGTTCAGGTTCACGAGCACGCCGCCGACAGCCCGCTGCGCCACGTACGCGACGTTCCGGTGCTGCACTGGCACGGCGACACCTTCACCAAGCCGGAGGGCGCGGAATTCCTCGCCTCGACCTCGCTCTACGAGCATCAGGCGTTCCGCCGGGGCCGCAATCAACTGGCGCTGCAGTTCCATGCCGAAATGGGCGAAGACCCGCGCTTCGATGCGTGGATCGACCAGTGGCCCGAGGCCGTCGTCGAAGCCGGAGGCTGCCCGCAGGCACTCCGTCAGCGGCATGATGAACTCGGCCCCGGTGCAGTCGCTGCGGGGCGCGCGATGATCGCCGACTGGCTGCGCGGCCTGAACTAGCCGTACCGCCCGATTCGCGCGACGCTCCGGCTGGCGGCGGGGGCATAGCGGGATTATTCTGCGAGCATGGCTGAAGGCATTCCCACGCGGCGCGCGATGAACTGGCGCGCTTTTCCCCGAGCGCTGGCCGGGTTCTTCCCGGTCGGCGTCTTCGCACTCGTACTGCTGTGGATGATGGGCGAGTGGGGCGTCCTTGGCGGCATGATCGCCGGGACCGTGCTCGGCGCCGTGGCCGCCTGGGCGCTGACGCGGCTGATCGCAGCCTACCCGCTGGTGCAGTGGGTAGCGGCGATCGTCGTCGCGCTGTTGCTGATCCTCGTCATCGCCTCACTGTTCTGAAGACGATCGGAGGAAGTGGTGCCCCTGGCCCGACTCGAACGGGCACGCCTTTCGACAAACGATTTTGAGTCGTTCGCGTCTACCATTCCGCCACAGGGGCACGGAAACGAGGCGCGACGCTTAGACGGCACTTCGTCAGGGTTCAAGCCCGTTCAGAAGATCCAGTCCATCGCGACGTGGAGAAGACGCGATTTCATCGCCCCCTTGCGCGATCCGAGCGTCCCGATCTCGAAGCTCGGGCCGTCCTCGTCGGTCTGATAGGTCAGCTTGAGCCGGGTCTTCTCGGGCTTGATCAGTTCGATCTCGCCCACCGCCTGCGATCGCAGCGAGGTGCGCGCATTGGCCGGGGGCACGGCGGTCAGATCGAATGGCCTCGATTTCGCCAGTGCCACCGGCTGCTCGGCAAAGGCGGTCGAAGGCACCGCCGCAACAAGCAGCGCAAGAGCGCAACGACGAGGGACATGGCGTTCCATGTCCCAGGGTTCTACACCCGTTTGCGGAAAATTCCGCGACGGTTTCGTTTCAGTTCAGAGAATCACCCCCTGAGACACGCCGAAACGCGCCTCAGGGGCGATGAAATCACGCCTTGAGGGCAGTCGCGACGATCTTGTGCAGGCGCGAGTGCAGAACGTCGTTGCCGGCGAGGATTTCGGTGTCGCAGATCGGGTTCGAACGCCCCTTCCAGTCCGACACGAAACCACCGGCCTCACGCACGAGCAGGCAGCCCGCCGCCGTATCCCAGGGCTTGAGATCCGATTCCCAGAAGCCCTCATAGCGGCCCGATGCCACCCACGCGAGATCGAGCGCGGCCGAACCGAAGCGGCGGATGCCCGCCACCTGCGGCGCGAGGCCGTGGTAGATCTTGGTCCACACGCCGTGATCGCCATGGCCCGCGAAGGGAATGCCCGTCGCGATCAGGCTCTCGTCGAGGTGACGGCGCGAGGACACGCGCAGGCGACGGTCGTGCAGCCACGCACCGCGTGCCTTCTCGGCCCAGTAGCTTTCGTCGGTGACCGGATTGTAGATGAGGCCCGCGGTGACCTCACCCCAGCCCTTGCCGTCCAGACGCGGCTCCTGCACGGCGATCGAGATCGCGAAGTGCGGGATGCCGTGGAGGAAGTTGGTCGTGCCGTCGAGCGGATCGACGATGAAGCGCGGCTTGGTCGGGTCGCCCTCGATCTCGCCGGCTTCCTCGAACAGGTAGCCCCATTCGGGCCGCGCGGCGCGCAGTTCGTCCCAGATGGTGCGCTCGGAAGCCTGATCGGCCTTCGACACGAAGTCCGCAGGACCCTTGCGGCTGACCTGCAGGTGCTCGATTTCGCCGAAGTCGCGACGCAGGCGGTTGCCGGCCTTGCGGGCGGCCTTCTCGATGACGCGGATGAGACCGGAAATGGCGGCCATGACTTTACTTCACTCCTGTGGGCCGATGTCGGCCCCGATTGTCAGCGACCTTGCGGCGCGGGTTTGGCGGGGGCCGCGCCGGCGGCGGGGGCAGTCGGCTGGTAGCCGCAGATGCGGGCCATGACGCTCAGCAGTTCGCTGGGGTTGTCGCGGCTGATCTTGCCCGCGTTCTCGGCGATCACCTTGTCCATTGATTCGGTGATCTTGCCGAGCGAATTGTCGTAGATGCAGCCGACGAGCGCGCCCTTGACCGGTTCCTCGATCTTGTCCGACTGCAGCCCGCTGATGAGTACCTTGAGGTAGAGCATCGCGTGCTGCGCCTGGGAGTTGCCACCGGCAGGCGCCGCAGCGGCGGGCTTGGCGGTGCTCTTCGCAGCGGCCTTGGGGGCAGCAGCGTAGGCGACGGACGAGGTTCCCGCGATCGCCAGAGCGGCGGTCGCGACGGTAAGGGCGAGCTTGTTCATTCAGTCTGCCTTCTTCACGTAAGTCTTTTCATAGACGTCCACGATGATGCGCGTGCCGCTTTCGATGTGCGGCGGCACCATCACGCGCACGCCGTTGTCGAGCACGGCGGGCTTGTAGCTGGACGAGGCGGTCTGGCCCTTCACCACGGCATCGGCTTCGACGATGGTGGCTTCGACCTGCTCGGGGAGCTGGACGGAGATCGGGCGTTCTTCCCACATTTCCAGGCTCACCTGCATGCCGTCCTGAAGGAAGGCTGCGGCATCGCCCAGAAGGTCGGCGGGGAGCGAAATCTGGTCGTAGTTCTCGGTGTCCATGAACACCAGGTCGTCGCCCTCGGCGTAGAGGAACTGGAAGTCCTTGGTGTCGAGGCGGACGCGCTCGACGGTGTCGGCGCTGCGGAAGCGCACGTTGGTCTTGCGGCCGTCGATCAGGTTCTTCATCTCGACCTGCATGAAGGCGCCGCCCTTGCCCGGCTGGGTGTGCTGGGTCTTCGCGACCTTCCAGATACCCTTTTCGTACTCGAGAATGTTGCCGGGACGGATATCGACGCCACTGATCTTCATGGGTTTTGGCCTTCAGGATGGGAAAGAGCTTGATCGCGGGGCCACAGCAGGCGCGACCCTCGAAAGGATGCGCCCTTAGACGAGGTCGCGAGGCATGGCAATTGCTTCGCGCCGATGCTAGCTGAATGCCATGAAGCGTGCCTCCCTTCCCGTCGTGCTGTTGGCGCTCGTCGTCGGCTGCGCCTCAGCAGATACCGCCCCGCCTCCGGTGAGCGGCGGACTGATCTCCACCCTGCCGATCGGCACATATTCGTGCGAGATGGCGGGCGATGCGGGCGGCCTCGTCGGCAAGCCCCTGCCCGACTACGAGTTCCGCGTGGTCAATGCCTCTGCCTACAAGGCCGGCGGCATTCGCGGCAGCTACCTGCTGACCGGCGATTACGTGACGATGACCGGCGGCAAGCTCAAGGGCCTCAAGCTCCACCGGCTCAAGGACACTTATCTGCGCAAGGTCGAAGACAACGGCAGCGACGGCGAAATGCGCTGCGTGCGCAGTTCGCGCCGCTGATCGCTCCGGCGGTTTGCCCTTGAGATAGGGCGGCCCTAGCTCTCGGAAAAACTCCGGGAGCGGGCGATGGAACTTCAACTGCAGGGCAAGGTCGCGATCGTCACCGGCGCGACCGCGAACATCGGCCGCGCCGTCGCGCTGGATCTCGCGGCGGAGGGTGCGATTCCCGTCCTCGTCGGCCGCGACCATGCTGCAGGCGCAAGGCTGGTCGCCGACTGCAAGGCACGCGGCGCGCCTGACGCGGTGTTCGTGGCAGCGGACATGCTCGACCACGCATCTCCCGCCAAAGTCCTTGAAGCTGCCGAAGCCCTCGGCCCAATAGCGGTGCTGGTGAACAATGTCGGCGGCAACGTCGATCAGGGCCTCTTCGTCGATTCCGATCCGGCGAAGTGGATGGCCGACATCGACCTCAACTTCGGCACCGTGCTGCGCATGACCCATGCCGCGCTGCCCGGCATGATCGCCCGCAAAGCCGGAGCGATCGTCAACATCGGTTCCACCGCCGCGCTGGTGGGCGACTACATGCTGCCGGTCTATTCCGCCGCCAAGGGCGCAGTACATAGCTTCACCGTGGTGCTCGCCAAGGAGGTCGGCGCGCACGGCATCCGCGTCAACGCCGTCGCCCCTTACGCCACGATTCCCAGCGATCCCACCAGCCTCAGCAGCGGCAGCCGTTTCAATCCCGAGACCGGGCTGTTCTCGAAGGGCGCGGCCAGCGTCAGCGAGGAAGACAGAGCCTTGCGCCAGCGCCGCACCTTCGTCGGCCGCCCTTTCGCGGCGCCCGAGGAAATGGCGGCGATGGTGACGTTCCTCGCCTCGGGACGCGCCAGCTTCATCACCGGGCAGGTCTATCCCGTCGACGGCGGCGCCCTGCTTTGACGGGAGACAAGTGATGACCGACCAGCCTGCCTTGCAGACCCTCATCGACAAGGAAGCGATTCGCGAACTGGTGCTGCTCTACAGCCGCGCGATCGACCGGCAGGACATCGACCTACTGCGCGACCTCTACACCGATGACGCCACCGACACCCACGGCGACAGCTTCGACGGCCCGGCGGAGTCGTATTGCGACTTCATCGCCCGCGCCTTCCCGCACATGCCCTATTCCGGGCATCACGTCTGCAACCACCTGATCGCGGTCGATGGCGATGTGGGCAGCGGCGAGGTCTACGGGCTGGCCTGGCACCTCATTCCGACCCGCGAAGGCGGGCGCGAGGAGGACTTCATGGCCGTGCGCTACATCGACAACTACCGGCGCTGCGCCGACGGGCGCTGGCGCTTTTCCAGGCGCGTCGTGACGTATGACTTCAAGCTGCGCCGTCCGTTCGACGGCGGCGGCATACTCGGGCTCGCGGAGCGCGATCCCAGCTATGCCGAATGCCTCCAGCCGCTGTTCCGCCGGGGAACACGCGGCTGAAGCGCATCTTTAGGCCCCGACGAGCCCGCGAATCGCGCTCTCGAACAGGCCACGACCGTCCGTACCGCCATGCGTCGTCTCGATCGCACGCTCGGGGTGCGGCATCATGCCCAGCACGTTGCCCGCATCGTTGAGCACGCCCGCGATCGAACGCGCCGAACCGTTGACGTCCTCGGCATAGCGGAAGGCGACACGGCCCTCGCCTTCGAGGCGGTTCAGCGTCTCCTCGTCGGCGAAGTAGTTGCCGTCGTGGTGCGCCACCGGGATGCGGATCACCTGCCCTGCTTCGTAAGCGGAGGTAAACAGCGACTGCGCGTTCACGACCTCGAGCCCGACTTCGCGGCACACGAAGTTCAGTCCGGCATTGCGCAGCAACGCGCCCGGCAGCAACCCGCTTTCGGTCAAGACCTGGAAGCCGTTGCACACGCCGAGAACCGGCACGCCCTTCTCGGCCGCCGCGATCACCGCCTGCATGATCGGCGAGCGCGAGGCGATCGCACCGCAGCGCAAGTAGTCACCGTAGGAGAAGCCGCCCGGCACGGCGATGAAGTCGAGCCCCTCGGGCAGTTCGCTGTCGCCGTGCCAGACGCGATGCGGCGCAGTGCCCGAAACCTTCTCCAGCGCCACCGCCATGTCGCGGTCGCAGTTCGAGCCCGGGAAGGTGATGACGGCGGAGGTGAAGGCCATCAGGCGGCCACCTTCTCGATGCGGTAGTTCTCGATCACCATGTTGGCGAGGAGCTTGCGGCACATGTCGTCGATCGCCTCGTCGGTGACGGTCTCGGCGACGTCCAGTTCGAACAGGCGACCGGCGCGCACGTCGTTGACGCCGGAGAAGCCGAGGCCCTCCAGCGAGTGGTGGATCGCACGACCCTGCGGATCGAGGACACCGGGCTTGAGGCTGACGTGAACGCGGACTTTCATCTGGCGGGCCTTTCGCATGAGAGCGGGCAGATTCGTTGGATGCGCCTATGACCCTTCGCAGCCGCCGGGGCAAGGTTGAACGCGCCGTTGAATGGGGCGCCTGTTGAATGGTGAACCATGACCTGCCATCACCCGACGATGAGCAGCGCAGCACCCATTTCGTTCACCGATCAGGTCGCAGTAGTCACCGGAGCGGGCACCGGGCTCGGCCGCGCCTATGCGCTCGAACTTGCGCGGCGCGGTGCCAAAGTCGTGGTCAACGACCTCGGCGCAGCGCGTGACGGCTCCGGGCAATCCGACGCGGCCCTGCAGGTCGTCGAGGAAATCCGCGAGATCGGCGGCGAGGCGATGGCCGACGGCGGCGATGTCTCCGACTACGCACAGATGGAAGCCATGGCAGCCCGCGCGAAGGAAGCCTGGGGCGGCATCCATGTCCTCATCAACAACGCAGGCATCCTGCGCGACCGCACTTTCGCCAAAATGAACCCCGCCGACTTTGAACTGGTGGTTCGCGTCCACCTCCTCGGCACCGCCTTTGCAAGCAAGGCGGTGTGGGAGACGATGCGCGAGCAGAACTACGGCCGCGTGCTGATGACAACGTCCTCCACCGGCCTTGGCGGCAATTTCGGGCAAGCCAACTACGGCGCGGCCAAGGCGGGCGTGCTCGGTCTCGCCCGTACGCTGCGGCTGGAGGGCGCGAAATACGGCATCCGCGTCAATACCATCGTGCCCACCGCCGGCACCCGCATGACCGCCGACATCTTCCCCGAGGAAGCCTACAAGGCGTTCGAACCTGCCAACGTAGTCCCAGCCGCGGTATTCCTCGTCTCGCCCGACGCTCCGACCGACGCGATCCTCGCAGCGGGCGGCGGGGTCTTTCAGGGCGCATGGATCACCATGAACGATGGCGTGCTGCTCCCCGAAGGCACTCGCAGCGCCGAGGACGTCGCCGCCGCATGGCCGCGCGTTACCGACCGGTCGGGCGACCACCCGTTCGAGACCGGCATGGATCAGGCGCATCACGCGCTGTCGATGCTGATGCAGGCGCCTTAACAAATGGAGGCAATTGCGATTGACGCCCCCTGCTCGCACGGGCAGCGTCACGACTGGCCATAGGGGATGCCCTTGTATTCCGAAGACGATCTGCAATCCGCCGTCAGCGCCGGAGCCATAAGCGCCGAAGCGGCCGACGCCCTTCGCACCCATGTCGCTGCGATGCGCGTGGCGCCGATGGCGGACGAGGAAAACATCCGCCTCATCACCAGCTTCAACGACATCTTTGTCGGTATCGCCTGCCTGCTGGTGATCTTCTCCGGCGTCTACGCGGCGGGCGCCAATGATCAGCGGTGGTGGATGGGCGGTCTGCTCGTCGCCATCGCCAGTTGGCTGATGGCCGAGATCTTCACGCGCAAGCGCCGCATGGCCTTGCCCTCGATCATCGTGCTGGCCTCGTTCGTCGTCGGCCTCGGGCTTTTTGCAGGAGCGCTTGTCGCGGAGGCGCTGCCGCAGCATCAGGTGCCGGTCCACTACGATTTCAACGGCGAGCACCACGTCTGGTATCGGATGGAGCGCTATCCCTGGCAGGACGCGGCCATCGTTCTGAGCGCCGCCGTGGCCGCAGGGGTCGGCGCCCTGCTCCACTGGCTGCGCTTCCATGTGGCGATCACCATCGCCGCCGGGACCGGCGCCGTGGTGCTGCTCCTGCTTTCGGCAATCGCCTGGGCCACCGGGCAGGCACTGGAAGCCAACCCCGTACTCGCCCCCGCCGCCTTCCTGTGTGGGCTGGCGGTCTTCGCCTTCGCCATGCGCTGGGACTTGTCAGACCGGGCGCGACGGACCCAGCGTGCGGACATCGCGTTCTGGCTCCACCTGCTCGCCGCGCCGCTGATCGCGCATTCGCTGTTCTACTGGCTGGGTGTGCTGAACGGCAATGACGTCACTCCAGGCCATGCCGCAGGCGTGCTGGTCACCTATGTGGCGTTCGCCCTCGTTGCCCTGCTGGTGGACCGGCGGGCGCTGCTGGTTTCCGCGCTGATCTATGTACTGGCGGCGTTGAACGGCCTGCTGCGCAATGCCGGGGCGATCGAGATGAACCTCGCGATCTCCACGCTGTTCGTCGGCGCGGCGCTGCTCGCGCTGTCGGTGTTCTGGACGCCGCTACGCCGCGCCCTGCTGACGCTGGCGCCGGAAAGCTGGCGGGAGCGGCTGCCTGGATCGATCTGAAATGAACTCAAAGCCAAAAAACGATTGGTGGCGACTGATCGACAACCCGACCACCGATCAGTCGCTTCCCGGGATTTACGAGTGGCGCATCGCTGATCGCGCTATCTACATCGGAAAATCAAAGCGTCTGCCGAAACGCATTCGAGAATATCCCAACAACGTCCGCAAGATGCTTGCTGGCCTTCCATACCGCAAAGGAAAGCAAGTAGCTTATCGCGTCGTGCATCACGCGCTGAAGTCAGCTTACGATGAGCAAGCTGTTGTCACCGTCACGATTCTCCAAAACTGCGACCTCTCCGAGCTGAATGAACTGGAACGCCGCTGGATCGCTCGGCGGAGGCGTGAACTTGAAGGAACAAGCATGGAATTGCTGAACGCGCCCTAAAATCGACTTTCTCAGTCCTCGACCACCTTGAGCAGTTTGCGCTCCAGCGAACTCAGCACGTTCGAGAGTTCGTGCCCGCGCTTAAGCACTTGCCCTGCTTCGCCGAACAGCGTCCACATGCCCTGCTTGCCGCGCAGCGAAGGACGCTTCTCGATCCGCGCCTGCGGGCGTTCGGCCGCACGGCGAAAGGCGCTGAAACTGGCGGCTTCGCGCGCGAAGTCCATCGCGTAGTCGCGCCATAGCCCGGCCGCGACCATGCGGCCGTAGAGGTCGAGAATGCGCTGAAGCTCAAGCCGGTCGAACCCGACCTGCGACGGCTGGACGCCGGGAAACGGGACGACGCTACCTGAAGTAATTCCGCCTGCCACCATTCAGCGGCTCACCAGCGCTCGTTTTCGCGCGCGGCGTGCTGACGGTCCGCCATCAGTTCCTCCACCTGAGCGCGCAATAAGGCGACCTGCTGTTCAAGGTCCTCGACGCGCTGCCCACCGCCGGTTGGCTCGCACGGTTCCTTGCAGGGCGTGCCATAAGGCATGAATTCCTTGGCCCACGTCTCTGCCTTGACCAGCGTGGAGCGCGCCTTGAGGCCGATCATGGTCGCGCCTTCCGGCACGTCCTCGGTCACGACCGCGCTGGCGCCGATGCGCGCGCGGCGGCCAATGGTGACGGGGCCGATGATCTGCGCGCCCGAGCCGACGATCACGTTGTCCAGCAGGGTCGGGTGGCGCTTGCCGCCAACGCCGTTGGTGGGGTTCGAGCCGCCCAGCGTTACGCACTGATAGATCGTCACGTTATCGCCGATCACCGCCGTCTCGCCGATCACGGTGAAACCATGGTCGATGAAGAAGTTCTTACCGATCTTCGCGCCAGGATGGATGTCGATCGCGGTCAGGAAGCGAGCAAGGTGGTTCACCACACGCGCGAGAAAGAACAGGTCCGCCTCGAACAGGGCATGCGCGATGCGGTGCCAGAACAGTGCCCAGACGCCGGGATAGAGCAGCACTTCCCAGCGCGAGCGCGGCGCGGGGTCACGTGCGACCACGGAGTCCAGATAGCGGATGATATTACCCAGCATTGCCGGAAATTCCCATCAATCGTTCCACTTTGCAACTTTTGTTGCAAAGTCGCCCTCACATTCAGGTCTGGGGCCGCCTTTAGTCTCTTCCAGTGCATCGCGCCAGATGGCCATTGTGGGGGCCGTCTTGCGCTCCAGACTGAGCCGGTCGATGGCGGCGACCAGACGTTCGACGCCCACATGGCTACGGGTACAACGTCCTACAAGATATTGCGTTGCCGAATGATCGAGAACGAGGCCGCGCATCTCGGCATGAACTTCCATCAGCGCGATCAGCATCGCGTCATCCGGCTCGCCGATCGCGAGGTTCAACGCAGCGCCGAGACGCGAGGACAAGTCGGGAAGGCGCACTCGCCAGCGCTTAGCGTCGCTGTCCCTCACGCCCGGCGCGAATGGCTTGTCGGCAACGATCAGCAACGGACGGCCGAGTTCCTGCGCGCGGTTCCAGCGGTGAAACAGCGCGTCCTCCGGCATCCCCTGCGCGTCATCCACCGCATCGCCCGCGCCCGATTCGACGAACCAGCGCGCCAGCAGCGACTTGCCCGAGCGTGGCGGGCCGGAGAGGATCGCGGTGCGGAAGGGCCACTGGCCCGGCTCCACCAGCGCATCGATCGCGGGAGCGTTGGCCTCACCCACGACAATGCGTGGCGGACTGTCGCTCGCGGCGGACAGCGGAAGGGCGATCTGTCGCATGGCAGGAGAACCTAGCGGCTGATCCTCAGCGAGGTGCCCCCGCCGGAAACCTTCCACCCCTGCCCGCGCAGAGCACCGGCCAGACGCTCGCCACCGCCCGAGAC
>JASGGD010000089.1:0-18423 GCA_047605225.1 Novosphingobium sp. | reverse complement strand
CTGCTGGAGACCCCGGTGACGCTGTCGGTGATGACCGCGGCCAACCTCGCCAAGCTCAACGTCAACAACGTGCTGGACCTGCAGGCCTTCACGCCGGGGCTCTATGCGCAGCAGACCAGTTCGGGCCGCGTCGATCGCAGCTACAGCCAGATCGTCATTCGCGGCATCGCCGATCCGCTTAACCCGACCGTCTCGGTGTTCCTCGACGGCACGCCGGTCAACTTCGACGTCATCAACAACCTCGGCAACGAAGTCTCGCGCGTCGAAGTGCTGAAAGGCCCGCAGAGCGCCGCGTTCGGCCGCCAGTCCTTCGCGGGCGCGATCAACGTGGTGACGCGCGATCCGGGCGAGGAGTTCAAGTGGAACTTCGACGGCACGGCGGGCAGCTATTCGCTTTACGACATCAAGGCGAACGTCGAACTGCCGATCGTCAAGGATGCCATCGGCCTGCGCATCGGCGGGCGCCGCTACGGCTTCGACGGGCAGTACACCAACCCCTATGACGGCAGCCGCCTTGGCGCGCAGCAGACCGAGACGATCAACGGCACGCTGGTGATCAAGCCCTTCGACGGCCTGCGCCTAAAGGCCTTCGGCATGTATCTGGAAGACCACGACGGCGCGGGTGCGGCGGGCTTCTCCAGCCGGTTGCCCGTCAACACCTTCAACTGCAATGCGGGCGCGGCACCGACCAACGTAAACAACTTCTACTGCGGCAAGATCCCGCAGTTCCCGACCAGCCAGATGGGCCAGAACCCGGCGACGCCCGCATTCATCGACCAGGTGGTCAACAACTCGCTGGGCCGCCTCAACCCGACCTACAAGGCGATCAACGACCATGCCGGGCTTGAGCGTCGCGAGATCGTGACCAACCTTGCGGTGGACTTCACGATCCCCGGTACGGACATCGTCCTCTCGTCGCTGACCGGCTACAACAAGACCCGTTTCCAGAGCAATCAGGACCTCGACGGGCGCGACACCAGCGACATGCCCAACACCACGGTCTCGACGATCCCCGGCTTCGTGGGCGATCCCTTCATCAACTACCCGACCATGGCGATGTACAAGGAGCGCGCCGTCAGCCAGGAGTTCCGGGTCACTTCCGGTGCGAACCAGCCGCTGCGCTGGATGCTGGGCGCCAACTACTTCAAGGTCAGCAACCGCAGCTATACGGTCGCGCTTTATCCCAATACCATTCAGGTATTCGGCGACGGCTCGCTCAATACGCTGGTCGACAAGAGCGTGTTCGGCAGCGTGTCCTACGACTTCTCGCCGCGCTTCACGCTGAACGCGGAAGGGCGCTATATCGAGGAGGAACTGAAGGTCTACTTCCGCGACCCGCAGACCCTGCGCACCAGCGGCAAGTACAAGCGCTTCGTGCCGCGCGTGTCGGCGCAGTACAAGTTCACGCCGGACCTCATGGGCTATGCGACCTATTCGCGCGGCATGAACAAGGGCGGCTTCAACCTCTCGGTCCTGCCGCTGACCGAGGCCCAGCGCGCCTATCTGGAAGAGCGCGCCTCGGTGACCAACATCTACAAGCCGGCGATCATCGACAACTACGAACTGGGTCTGAAGGGCACCGTGGCCGACGTGTTCTCCTTCAGCGCGGCGGTTTTCTACGCCAAGTGGAAGGACCAGGCGATCACCAACAGCATCCAGGTCCCCAACGCCACTCCGGGCGCCAGCGACATCGGCGTCGGCGTGACCCAGAACACCGGCAGGAGCACCGTGAAGGGCGCCGAGATCGAGGGCAACCTCAAGGTGACCCATGCGCTGTCGCTCAACTTCAACGCCGGGTACAACAAGGTCGAGTTGGACACCTCGATCCCCTGCGCCTCGTGCGTGGCGATCACCGGCAACTCGACGGTGGCGGCAGGCGCGCAGAACCCGGCGGCTCCGGTGTTCACCAGCAACGTCGGTGCGGAATACGGCGTCGACATCGGCGATGGCTACCGTTGGTTCCTGCGCGGCGACTATGCCCACCGCAGCCGCATCTACACGACTTACGAGAACATCTCGTGGATCGGCGATGCCAACAAGGTGAACCTGCGCACCGGCGTCAGCAGCGAGCATCTCGACGTGCAGTTCTTCGTCAACAACGTGTTCAACGACAAGAGCTACACCGGCGTCCAGACGACGACGAGCCTGCTCGGCGGCAATGCGGTGGTGCTGTCGATGCCGGTCAAGCGCAACGGCGGCATCCGCGTGCGCTTCGGGTTCTGATCCGACTGCTTCGCCGGAAGACCCGATCGGTCGCGTCCCGGCAGATGACGGCTCCGGCATCGCTTTGATGCCGGAGCCGATGCCGGAGCCGATGGCAGAGAGGGGTGAACGCTTCCGTGCGTTTCCCGGCGCCATACCCTATGGTCGGGAGCACTTCGCGACGACGAATCGTCGTGACGTCACCAAAGGTCAGGGGTAAGTATCGATCACTCTCGGGACGTTCATGTGATGACCGCGCGGCCTCTGCTGGCGGTTCTGGCTCTTCTCGTGGGGTGCCTGCCGGCCGCCTGCGCTGCGCCACCGCCATTGCGCCTCATGGCGCCGGGGAGCGCTGTCGCCCCGGCTGTAGAGGTGGCGGCGGACGGGGTAACCCGCAGCGTGACGCTTTCGGTGCTCACCTACAATGTCGAGGGCCTCGGCTGGCCGGCCCGCTCGGGCCGGGCAGAAGATCTGCGCCGGATCGGTGAGCACATCGCGGCTTTGCGCACCGCCGGCAAGGCACCCGATGTCGTCCTGTTCCAGGAGGTGTTCAGCAGCGCCGCCCGGAAGGCGATCCTGGCGACGGGCTATCCCTCCATCGTTCCCGGCCCCCGGCGCACGACGCGACACGCCACGATTTTCGGCGAAAGGTTGCCGGGCCACGCCAGCATCGGGCGCGGCGAACTGGGCATCAGGCTGACCGGGAGCGGTCTGGTGATCGCTTCGGCCTATCCGACGCTGCTGACCCATCGCCAGGCCTATGGCCGCAGATCCTGCGCCGGGATCGACTGCCTTGCGAACAAGGGCATCATGCTGGCACGCATCGCCATCCCGGGCGTGCCGGTGCCGATCGACCTGTTCGACACGCACATGAATTCGCGCGGGGCATCGAAGGCGCCGCTCCCCCGGAACCTGGAAGCGCATGCACGTCAGGCGGTGGAGGCTTCCGCTTTCATCGATCGCCAGCATGACGACCGCTATCCGATCGTCTTCGGGGGTGACTTCAACATGCGTCATTCGGCGGAGCGCTGGGATAATTTCACGCGTTACCAGCCGATGGAACTGGTCCATCGTTTTTGCGTGTCGCCGCAGTCCGGATGTGATGTGCGCATGTCATGGGATGGCGACGAGCCCTGGGTCGATACGCAGGATCTCCAGTTTTTCGAGAGCGGCGATACGGTTTCGATCGTTCCCATCCGGGTCGAGGCGCTGTTCGATGGCGGCCCTGCCGGACCCGTCCTGTCCGACCATGACGGCTTCCTGGTGACGTACCGGCTGACCTGGCGCGAGGGCGGAGAGCCTGCTTCGCGAATTTCAGAAACGCGCTCTGAAGCGGCAGGTGTTCACAGGCCGAGCTTCAGCGCGTCCACGGTAAACTTGGCGCCCAGGATCAGTGCGTCACCGGTCGGCCGGGCGCGATAGGGGGCACCGCTGCGATCGGGGTTCACGATGTACTGGATATTCGGAGACAGCCGGATCGCGCGGCCGATCTGCGCGCTGTAGGACAGTTCCATCATGATCTGGTGACGGTCGACCCGCCCGTCGCCGCCCGCAGCGAGGTCCGCGGCGCGCATGCGGGTCATGGCAAGGTTGCTGAAGCGCTGGTCGCTGATCATGAAGCCCACGCTGTCCTCGTCGCGCCCGGCGAACGTGCCGGTCTGGACAAGTCCCAGATCCCAGAACCGGCTTTCCTCGACCCGGCCCGACACGTTGGTCATGGCGACACCGTAGAGGGCCAGCCCGCGCGTCGATGTCGGGTCGGGGCGCGTGAGTTGCTGCTCGAAGCGCAGGTAGAGGCCGGAGCGGCCGTTGTGAACTTGCGCCGGACGGCCGGTCAGCAGGGCGATGCCGCCTGCGTCGTCGCGCAGCGGATCGGCATAGTCGCCCCTGTCGATCCAGCCGCCCAGGATGTAGCGCGCCGGTAGCCGGGCTGCCTCGCCGGTTTCGTAGCTCAGTTCCCACGGCACGACGACGCCGGTGGCATTGCCGAAGCCGAAGTCGGTGCCGTGGTCGTCGGCCTGCTTGCGATCGGGGTTGACCTCGTAGGCGCCGACGTGGGCGAAGATGTGGTCGGCCAGCTTTGCCTTCGCCCGGACCATCCAGCTGGACGCGGGAAAGTAGGTGAAGTTGCTGTTCTTGAACACGAACGTCGGGTTGCCACAGCCCGAATTGCCCTGAAACTGGCAGTAGAGCGGCGAATTGAGGAAGTGGATGTTCGCCTGACTGCGCCCGGCCTCGATCATCAGCCGGTCGTTCAGCAGGTGCTGCTCCCAGGTGAAGATCGCAAGGTGCGTGTTCTGCGTGCCCCAGATTTCCTGCACCGAGGTATTGTTGCCGATTGCCAGTGCCGAAAGGCTCTCGCCATGGCGGTTGGTGACCGCCAGATGCAGGGTGCCGCCGTCGATCCCGGCGATGCGGTGCATGTCGAAGTCCGCGCCGACGTAGATTTGTCCGGCATAGGCGGCATCCCGGCGCAATCCGCCCGTGACATTGCCTGCCGCCTCGCCGGTGTAGCTCAGGGACAGGATGATCCCCTCGTCGGCAAGCGGCTGGAAGGGCGGGGCGGCGGTGGTCCGCGCCGGAGTATCGAGGGCCTCCTCGGCGGTGGCGGGGTCGGTTTTGGCCGGGTCGGTTTTGGCAGATGCGATGGATGGCATCGCGACGCAGGACAAGCCGAGGGCGGTGACGCCTGCGAGCCAGGCGCCTCTGGTGGGCAGGATCGGCATTGGGTGATCCTCTCAGGTGATCTTGTGTTGTTGTTGGATGCGGTTCAGGCGGGGCGCCGCTTGAGCAGGCCGACGAGCATTGCGCTGACGAGCGTTCCGGCCACGATCGCAAGGGCATAGGCCGCGAGATGGGTGACCGCGCCCGGTATCGGCAGCACGAAGACGCCGCCATGCGGCACCTTCAACTCGACGCCCGAGACCATGGAGATTGCCCCCGCCGTCGCGGACCCGGCCATCAGTGAGGGGATCACCCGGAACGGGTCGCGCGCGGCGAACGGGATGGCACCCTCGGTGATGAAGGCAAGGCCCAGAACCGCCGCAGCGCCGCCCGCTTCGCGCTCTTCCGCAGTGAAACGGTCGCGGAACAGCCGCGTCGCCAGCGCGACTGCCAGTGGCGGGGTCATGCCGGCGGCCATCGTCGCGGCCATCGGGGTGCACACGTTGCTCGCGATAAGGCCGACCGAGAAGGCATAACCGGCCTTGTTGACCGGCCCGCCCATGTCGAAGGCCGACATTGCGCCCAGGATCACGCCCAGCAGCAGTGCGCTGGAGCCCTGCATCGAACGCAGCCATTCGGTGAGGAAGGCAAGGGCGGCGGCAACCGGGGTGCCGACGGCATAGACCATCAGCAGCCCGGTCAGCAGCGTGCCGAGCAGTGGCAGGATCAGCACCGGCTTCAGGCCCTGAAGGTTCCTGGGCAGGCGGATCAGGCGGTTGAGGCCTTCGACGCCATAGCCTGCGATGAACCCCGCGGCGATCCCGCCGAGGAACCCGGCGCCGAGCTGAGTGGCCATCATGCCTCCGACCATGCCAGGCGCTATGCCCGGCCGGTCGGCGATCGAATAGGCGATGTATCCTGCAAGGGCGGGAACGATCAGCGCGAAGGCGCCCTGAGCGCCCACCTGGAACAGCGTGTGGGCCAGCGTTCCCTCGGCCGTCTCGGCATTGGCACCGATGCCCCCCAGGGCAAAGGCAATGGCGATGAGAAGCCCGCCCGCAACCACGAAGGGCAGCATGAACGACACGCCCGTCATCAGGTGCTTGTATGGTCCAGCGCGTTCCCCGGCGCCTGAAGGTGCTGCGGCCGGGGGGCCTTCGGCGTCCTGCACCGCGCCCTGCACGTTCGCTTCGGAGAGTGCGCGTGCGATGAGGCCGGCACCGCCGGTAATCGCGGGCTTGGTGCTGGATGCGAAGACACGCTTTCCGGCAAAGCGGGACCGGTCCACTTCGCGATCGGCGGCGATCAGCACGACATCGGCAGCTGCGATTTCCTCGGCGGTAAGCGGGGTTCCGGCGCCGACCGACCCCTGCGTCTCGACCCGGATCGCGTAGCCCAGCTGCCGTGCGCCTTCCGAAAGGCCCTCGGCCGCCATGAAAGTGTGGGCGATGCCGGTCGGACAGGAGGTGACGGCGACGATGCGGGGTTTCGTCGTCCGGCTGTCACTTACCTCTTCCGGCGCGAAGGCCAGGGCCGCTGCCGGATCGGCAAGTACTGTCTCGAGCGTGAGGTGACGATCGGCACGACGCGCGAGCGTCTCGTCGGCGCCGTTGCCGCCGACCAGCAGCAGCAGCGCTTCGGCTCCACCGGCATCGTCGCCCAGTGGATTGAGCACGCCGTGTTCAGTGCGTACTTCCACGTCGATGGCGCGCCCTTCGCTGCGGGCGGCGCGGCGCAGAGCCTCGCCCGCGAGGACGCCCTGTACGGCCGAGGAACCGGCCTCGATCACGGCAAGGATTTTCTTCATTCTGCCTCTCCGGCACCCGTCATCGCGGGCTTTTCGACGGCTGTGACCGTCACGTCTTCGATAAGTGCACGAACGCTGGCCAGGGCCGGCAGATTGGGGCCGGCCATGCCCAGCTTGGCGACAGCGAAGGCCGTGGCCAGCCGCGCGGTTCGTTCGAGCGATGCATTCTCCAGCAGCGCAGCGACGATCCCCGCAACCATGGCATCGCCCGCACCCACCGTGCTGGCGAGGTCGCCTGCCGCGAGCCGGGCCGTCAACGCGCCTTCCTCCGAGACGAACAGGGCGCCGTTCGATCCCATCGAGACGACCACCAGGCCGACGCCGCTGCGGTTGAGGTGGCAGGCGGCCGAGATCAGCGCGGGCAGGTCCGGCAGGTCGCGCCCCAGCATCTGTGCGAGTTCGTCACGGTTGGGTTTTACCACTTGCGGCAGGTGTGTGCCTTCGAGTGCGCATTTCAGCGGCAGCCCGCTGGTGTCGAGCACGACCCGGCATCCGGCGCGGCCGAGCCGCTCGGCAAGGGTGGCGTAGGTATCGGGCGGGCAGCCTGGAGGAAGGCTGCCCGCCAGCACGACGAGGTCGCCCTCGCGTGCCGCATCGCAAATCGTTGCGGCGACCATTTCGGCGCGCCCGGCATCGACTGCGAGGCCATCCAGATTGATGTCGGTCGTGCCTGCCGGATCGACGAGCTTGAGGTTCACCCGCGTGGCTCCGGCGATGCGGATGAAGCGGTCCTCTATGCCTTTGGCGGCGAACAGGGCGTCGAATGGCGCGGCGTTGTCGCTGCCCAGCAGGCCACAGGCGGTGACGGACACGCCCCAGTCGGCGAGGCAGCTGGCGACGTTCACGCCCTTGCCGCCCGCGTTCTGTCGCACCGTCCGGGCGCGATGCACCTCACCGGGTTGCAGCCGGTCGAGGGTGACGGTCTGGTCGATGGCCGGGTTGAAGGTAACGGTCAGGGCACGCATCACGACGTCTGCTCCCCGGTTGCATTGCCATCCAGCGCCCGCACTTGCGCGGCGTCCGGTGCCGCCAGGGCACGCGCGGCCAGGGCCGCGAGTTCGTTGCGGTCCGCCCCGCGAAGGCGCGCCTTGACGGCGGGAATGTCGCGCGGGGTCATGGACAGTTCACGCACACCCAGTCCGACCAGCAGCGCAGCGCCGAATGGGTCGCCCGCAATGCCGCCGCATACGCCGACCCAGCGGTCATGCGCCTTCGCCCCCTCGACCGTCATCGCGATCATGCGCAGGACGGCGGGGTGGAGGCTGTCCGCTTCTCCCGCAAGTTCGGGATTCTGGCGGTCGATCGCCAGGGTATACTGGGTGAGGTCGTTGGTGCCGATCGAGAAGAAGTCGGCATGCTCGGCCAGCGAGGCGGCCTGCAGCGCCGCGGCGGGCACCTCGATCATGATGCCGATCGGGATGCGGGGGGCATCCAGTTCGACGCGGATCGCCTCGCACCGTTCGCGCAGCACGACGAGTTCGTGGACCGAAGTGATCATCGGGAACATGATCGAAAGGTCGCCGCCGTCCTTCGCGGCCCGATAAAGCGCCCGCAACTGCGGTTCCAGCAAGTCCGGTCGGCGCAGGAGCAGACGGGCGCCGCGCACGCCGAGAAACGGGTTCTCTTCAAGCGGCAGGTCGAGGTGGGGCACTTGCTTGTCGCCGCCGATGTCGAGCGCGCGCACGATCAGCGGGCGTTCGCCAAGCGCGTCGATCATGCCGCGATAGACGGCGAGCTGCGCGGATTCTCCGGGTGTGTTCCCGCTTTCGAGAAACAGGAATTCGGTACGCATCAGGCCCACGCCTTCACCGCCCTGGGCCAGCGCGAAGCCGACCTGATCGGGGCGGTTCACGTTCGCGGCGATCTCCACCCGATGCCCGTCGCGGGTGATCGCGGGTTTGCCGCGTTCCTCTTCCTCGGCCGTGCGGCGGGCGGCAAGTTCCGCGATCCAGGCGCGGGCGGAGGCGAGGTCTTCGGCCGAGGGCTCGATCCAGACCCGGCCGCCATCACCATCGACGACGGCGACCGTCCCGGCACAATTCGCCAGCAGGTCGGCACCGCCCGCGACCACCGAAGGGAGGCCCAGCGTACGCGCAAGAATGGCGCTGTGCGACGTCGGACCACCCAGCGCGGTTGCGATGCCGACGACTTTCGCGGTATCCAGCGTGGCGGTATCCGAAGGCGAAAGATCCGTGGCGACGAGGATCGTCGGTTCGTCGGGAAGGTCCGCCAGCGTGCCGAAGACGAGGGTCGGGTCGATTTCCGCAAGCACCCGCTGGCCGATGTCCTCGAGGTCGGCGGCGCGGGCCGCCAGTACCGGGTTCCCCAGCGCGGACAGCTTTCCGGCGATACGCTCCACTGCCTGATGCCAGGACCAGGCGACGCCATGCCCTTCGACCATGAGCTGGCAGGTCAGGGTGATGAGATCGGTATCTTCAAGCAGTTCGGCCTGCGCCTTGAAGATCGCGGCTTCCGATGCGCCGAGGCGCCGGGTCGTATCGTCGATGAGTGCGGTCATCTGCGCCCGGGTGCGAACCAGCGCATCGTTGAGCAGCGCCCCGCCTTCGGCCAGATCGACGGGCACGTTGGGCACCGTCAGTTCGGTTTCGCGCAGAACGTGAATGCGGCCGATGGCAAGGCCGGGGCTTGCCGCTATACCGGCGATCATCCGCGGCTGGCCCAAGGGCGTCCAGCCGCATGCCGGGGTCTTGCGCTTGTCGTCGGCCCGTGCGGCATCTTCCTTCTCGCGTGCGGTCAGGCGCCGCACGGCGGTGACGAAAGTGTCGAGCGCGCCACGTGCCCCGGCGCCGTCGGCGGAGAAGGTAACTTCGTCGCCATGGCGCAGGCCAAGCTGCAGCAGTGCGACGAGGGTGCGGGGATCCGCGCTTTCGGTTCCGTGGCGGACGCGCAGGCGCGCGCCGGAAGCTCGGGCAGCTTCGACCCAGGCCGAGGCCGGGCGGGCGTGCAGTCCCGAAGGATAGTCCACCGTCCAGATAGCCGTCTCCGCAAGGTCTTCGGCCGGACTGCTCGAAGAGGCGGCGACGCGGTCTTCGCCGAGTGCGCGGGTGAAGGCGCTGGGGTCGTCGGTCACGATAAGCGCCCGCAGCGCCGCTTCGTCCTGGATCAGCCGGGTCAGGCGCCGCAGGATGGCGATGTGGCTGTCCGAATTGGCGGCAATTCCGACGACGATATGGGCGCGCTGGCCGGGGTTCCAGTCGATGCCTTCGCGAAGCTGGAGGATCGCGATGCCGTCCCGGCGCACCAGGCCCTTGTCCTCGCCCAGCCCGTGCGGGATGGCGAGCCCGGAGCCGAGAAAGGTATTCGCCACCGCCTCGCGGCGGACCATGCTTTCCTCGTAGCCTGGCGAGGCGCAACCGGCGGCGACGAGAAGCTGGCCGACCTGGCGTATGGCGTCGGTCTTGTCGGTTGCCTTGGCGTTGATCCTGACGAGATCAGTGGCCTGCGACGCGGCGCATGCGTCTGCGAGCATGGTAATCCTCTCCTCTTGCTCTTGTTGTGAGAAAACGTTTTCGCATCGATTCTGTCAAGGGGGGTTGTGATATCGTCGATGAACGGTGCATAGTGCGTGGGATAGGGAAGGGGTTGCCCCAGTGATTAAGAGAACGATTTCTCTATGACGGTCGGTATCAAGGACGTGGCGCGTGTCGCTCAGGTGTCGCCGGCCACGGTGTCGCGCGTGCTGGCGGGGCGCGCGGTCGATCCGGCCATGTGCGAACGTGTGCTGGCGGCGGTAAAGTCCACCGGATATCGCCCGAACCTCGCGGCAAGGCGTTTGCGCTCGCAGCATACCAACACCATCGGGCTTGTCGTTGCGGATATTCGCAACCCCTTCTTCACCGCCGTTTCGCGTGCGGTCGAAAGCCTGGCCGCAGCGCGCGGATTGCGGGTGATCCTGTGCAACACGGACGAGGACTCTGCAAAGGAAGCCGCGTATCTCGATCTTCTGCATGAAGAGCGCGTGACCGGCGTGATCCTGGCGCCTTCGCGGCGGGAGGTGGCAAGGGTCGGGCGTCTCGATCTCGATTATCCCGTCGTCCTCATCGACCGCGCCGCTCCCGATGCGGAGTTCGATAGCGTCCTTCTGGATAACGCGCGCATGGCCGAAGTTCTGGTGGAGCACCTGCACGGGCAGGGCCATCGGCGCATCACCGGCCTGTTCGGGGCGGCCAGCAGCACGGGAATGGAGCGTCGCGAAGGCTTCGAGCGTGCTGCCGCGCGGCTTGGCATCGCGGCGAACGCGGTGGCCATGCCGCACACTGCCGTCGATGCCGAGCGGGTTGTCGCCGACTTGCTGGACCAGTCCGGCCGGCCGGACGCACTGGTTGCGAGCAATGGCGTGATGCTGCTGAACGTGTTGCGGGCGCTGCGCGATGTCGGTCTCGACGTCCCCCGTGACATCGCTCTTGCCGGGTTCGACAACAACGACTGGATGGAATTCGTCGGGGGCGGCCTCAGTGTGATCGAGCAGCCCGTGGATGAGATCGGGCGGACGGCCATGACGATGCTGCTGGACCGGCTCGACCACCCGCAAGCGCCGGCGCGCAAGGTCGTCCTGCCCGGGCGTCTGATTTCCCGTGGGTCGAGCATGCGCGCCGGCAACGGTGCCAGTGTCGACGCCGCCTGCAGTGTCACCGAAGGACAAGCTTGATGGAACGTACAACGATCGGCCGCGATACCCGGCTGTGCATGTCGCTCTCGGCACGGCCGGGCAATGCCGGCTCGCGCCTGCACAACTGGCTCTACGACCGGTACGGGCTCGACTACGTCTACAAGTCGTTCTCCACGAAAGACCTCGCCGCAGCCGTGGGGGGCATCCGTGCCCTGGACATTCGCGGTTGCGCCGTGTCGATGCCCTTCAAGGAAGCCGTGATCCCGATGCTTGACGGGCTGGAGGCATCGGCCAAGGCGATCGACAGCGTCAACACGATCGTCAACGATGAGGGTGTGCTTACCGGCTACAATACGGACTACGTGGCCGTGCGCGATCTTCTGGTGCGGCGGCGGGTCGATCCGGCGATGCCGTTTCTGCTGCGCGGTAGCGGCGGCATGGCCAAGGCAGTCGCGGCAGCGCTGCGCGATTCAGGCTTCACCAGAGGCACGATCGTTGCGCGCAATGCCGGGAGCGGCGCGGACCTCGCGCGGCAGTACGGTTTCGAGTGGCAGGCTGACATGCCGGATGAGGGCACACCTCTTCTGATCAACGTGACCCCGCTGGGCATGGAGGGCGCGCAGGCCGATGCTCTTGCCTTCAGCCTCTCGCAGATCGCGGCCTGTGAGTTCGCCTTCGACGTCGTCGCGCAACCGGCCGACACGCCTTTCGTGCTGGCGGCGCAGGAGGCCGGAAAATCAGTGATTTCGGGCGCCGAAGTGATCGTGCTGCAGGCGATCGAGCAATTCGTGCTCTATACGGGAATACGGCCGGACGCCGATGCGATAGCGCAAGCCGCGGCCTTCGCCCATGGCCCGAAGACGGCGGACAAATTGCGCGAAGCCTGATCAGCGACCGGCGGGGACGACGATCCGGGAGAGCACCGGCACCAGGCACAGCAGCGTGGCCAGCATCCAGAACGAGATGGGCAGGCTCGCGTATTTCGCGACCATCCCGATCGCGGCCGGGCCGAGAAGAATTCCGGCATATCCGGTGGTGGTGATCGCTGCGATGGCCAGTCCGGACGGCATCACGGTCTGGCGTCCGGCCCGACGAAACAGCACCGGCACGATGTTCGCGGCTCCCAGTCCGATCAACACGAACCCGGCGAGGGCGAGGTAAGGCACGGGCGTGGTCAGCAACACGACAAAGCCGCCGACTGCCACTATGCCGCCCCAGAGCAGGGTCGGGCGATCGCCGATGCGCGCGGTGAGAGCATCACCCGTCAATCGCCCGCAGGTCATGGCAACGGCAAACAGCATATAGCCAAGGCCGCCATGCCGAACATCGACCAGTTGGGCCTGCGTGATGAGCAGTGCGCTCCAGTCCAGCAAGGCGCCTTCGGCCAGGAAAGTGATTGCCGCCAGGGCGGCCAGCAGCAGTACGATCCCGCGAGGCATGGCGAAGTGCGGTTCATCGTCGGGCGCCCTGTTGCGCAGCAGTCGCGGAGCGGCGGCGATAATGGCAACCAGCATGAGCACCGATCCTATGACGCCGCCGTAGAACGGGCCTGTGCCTATGGACAGCAGCAGCGTCATCATGGCGGCTCCGGCAAACCCCCCGATACTGAACAGCGCATGGAAGCCGGACATGAGAGGTTTGGTCGCATCGCGCTCCACATCGACCGCATGGATGTTCATCGCCACGTCCAGCGATCCGAGAGCGCCGCCGAACAGCAGCAAGGCAAGGCCCAGCGTCAGCACCGTCGGTGCGATGGCAAGGATGGGCAGGATTGCTGCCAGTGCGAAACCGCTCGCCAGTATGACCGGGCGTGTGCCGAACCGGCTGCTCATGAATCCGGCGGCGAGCATCGCCAGCACCGAACCCATGCCCAGGCACAGGAGCAGGCCACCGAGCACGCCTTCGTCCACTCCCAGACGTGCCTTGGCGTAAGGAACGATCGGAGCCCAGCAGGCGATGCCGAAACCGGCGACGAGAAACGAAAGGCGCGTGGACAGGCGCGTGGCAGGGGTGTCAGCCGAGGACATTCGAGGTTCCGGGAGAGAAGTCGTCATTGTTCGTCAGGTAACGGGTGCAGCGAGCACGGCTTTCGAACCGATGGCTGCAAGCAGTCGCGGTGCTGTCGATGGCGCATCATGTTCGAGAACGATGCGGTCGATCCGACCCAGGTCTGCCACACGGTGATGCGCACGGGTGTCGAGCTTTTCGCTCGTCGCCATCACCACGACATGACGGCTGACCTCGATCAGCGCGCGCTTGAAGCCGGCATCGTCACCGTGGAATGCACCGATTCCTTCATCGTGCGAGATGGCGCATGCGCCCAGAAATGTGCGATCGAAATTATACTGGCGGACGGCATGGATAGCGCTGGAATCGACGCAACCGCCGACGTCAGGATCGACTGCACCGCCAATCACGGTCAGCGCGATGTCGGCGCGCTGCAGCACGACACCGGCTATGGCTACGGAATTGGTCGCGACACGGATTTCCAGTCCCGCGGGAAGCAGCCGCGCCAGCGCGAGGTTCGTGCTTCCGCTGTCGAGGAACAGGACTTCACCCGGTCTGATCGATGTGATCGCGGCGGCGGCAAGAGCCTGTTTGCGGTCGGCATTTTCATCAATGCGGATCCGCATCGGCGCGTTTGCAGGGGAAATCGGCAAGGCTCCGCCATAAACACGCCGAGCGCGGCCTGCGGCTGCAAGTGCCCGCAGGTCACGCCGGATGGCATCCTCGGAAACATCGAATTCAATGGCCAGTTCATTCGCGACCACGGCGCTGCCTGAATCGATGCGAGATGCGATGATCTCTCGTCTGGCGAGGGGAGGGCTTGTTTCCATAAACGCCCCTTAGTTCGCACGATAATGCATGTAAATGCACGATAGTGTAAGTTTTTCGGTATTTATCGCTCCGATCTTCCCGTGAATCCGTGTTTGGTTGCACGATTCTACGTGTTTTCAGACCGAAGTGAGATATCGCGCCCAAGCGCGGCGGATCGGCATTCGATGCGGGGGCAATCGTGGAATTCTACAGTCCACCTGTCGATCAACCCTCGTGGTGATAATGGACGCAGCGCTGAGATATTGGCCTCGTGGTAGCTTCTCCCGACGTTACCTGGAGCCTGTATGACAATCGATCGCCCTATCGGGATTGCCCTCGTTGGCTGCGGCCGGATCGCGCCGCTGCATCTCAAGGCGATCGCCCGCAGTCCGGAGCATGCGCGGCTGATCGCTGTGGTCGATCCAGATCCGGCCCGCGCAGCCCAATTCGCGGACGAATATGGTGCCGAAAATGCGTGTACCTCGCTGGAGCAGGCGCTCGCGCTGGATGCTGTCGAGGCCGTGGTCCTGTGTACGCCCAATGCGCTCCACGCAGATCAGGTCGAACAGGTGCTGCGGGCAGGACGCAACGTGCTGGTCGAAAAGCCATTCTCGGAAACCGTCGCCGATGCCGAGCGGATCGCTGCTCTCGCCGACGAAACGGGGCTGGTGCTTGCCGCCGGGCATACGTTCCGTCACGTCGAGGCGGTACGTACCTTGCAGGACCGCCGGGCCGAATTCGGCCGCCTGCGCGCGGTCAGCATCTCGATGTGCGTGTTCTGGGACGGGCCGCAGGCGCCCTGGTGGGCCACCCGCACGCGCGAGGAGGGGCTGGTCCTCACCCTGTTCGCGCCCCATGCCATCGACTTCCTGCAACTCGTCGTCGGCGAGGTCGACCCCTTGCGCATTCACGTAGAGGCGGCGCGCTTCCAGCCGGACTGGGTGGCGGAGGACGAGGCGATGATCCTGTTGCGCTATCCGGACGACGTGCTGGCTTCGATCCACGTCTCGTACAACCAGAAGCGCACGATGAACCGCAAGGTCGCGCACTTCGAGAACGCCACCGTGCGTGTCGAGAACGGCGACGAGCTGTGGATCGACGACGAACCCGTGGTCATGCCCGAGCGCGCGCCGGTGGACGACGACGCGCTCTTCAACGATGGGATCACGCATTACTTCGCGACGCAGATCCGCGAGTTCGCGCTGGCGGTGCGGGGCCTGCCCAACCGCAGCGTGCTGCACCCCTCAGCCTTGCGCCAGACCCGCCTCAATCGCGCGATCGTGGCGGCGGCGCAGCACGACGGTTAATGCGCCAGCGCTGCGCCTCCGCGTGCGGGGACGCAGCGCCAGATGATCAGCGCGGCTATGAACATCAGCGCCGCCGGGACGATCCCGAAGGCGTAGCGGATCGCGTCGATGGCTTCGGCGCTCTGCGCGATACCGCGCTTGGCGGCGGCTGAATCGAACCCGCCCACCGCAAGGATCGAACTGGCGACAAGCGTGCCGCCGAGCGCGATGCCGGCCTTTTCGATGATCGACCAGATCGCGGCGAAGGAGCCGGCGGTGTCGCGCCCCGTCTCGGCGCGGGCCTGCGCCATGGCGTCGGTGAGGAGCGAGAGCGCGATCAGGCCCCAGCCCGAGTTGAACAGCCCGACGCAGCCTGAGCAGACATAGGTAACCCAGATCGGCCCCGTCCCGGCGTTGGACCAGACGATCAGCGTGATCACATGGCCCAGCGCCCCGACGAGGTAGGCGTTGCGCTTGCCCAGCACCCTGGCCACCGCCACCCAGAGCGGCGAGACGACCATCACCACGCAGCCCGCGATGGCGACGAGGATGCCGAGTTGGACCAGCGCGTCGCTGCGGCCCATGTTGTAGGTGATGAAGAACGCCATCGCCGCCGAGCACGTACCCGCCGCGACCGTCATCGCCGCGGCCGAGAGGCACAGGACGCGGAACGGGCGGAAGGTCAGCGTCGCCAGCAGGCTGCGCAGCGACAGGTCGCGATCGAGCGGCACGATTACCTGCACCTTGCGCACCGCATTCCAGGCGGTGACGAGGCTGATCGCGGTAATCCCGCCCAGCAGCGCCGCTCCGGTGACGTAGGCACCGCGATCGGCGCCGAGTTCGTGGATGAGCCAGGGCACCAGCGCCGAGCCGAGCAGCAGCCCTGCTCCGGTCCATGCATGCTTCCACGCCATCAGCACCGTGCGTTCCTGCGGATCGCTGCTGATTTCCGAGAAATGCGCGAGGAACGGCACCGAGAAACTGGCGAACGTCACCATGTAGAAGCTGAAGGCGACGACGACGTAGCCGACTTGCGTGCTGATGGCGGCGTTGGGCACGAAGAACGTCGCGATCATCGCGAAGGGCGCCAGCACCGCGCCGACGAGCAGCCAGTTGCGCCGGGCGAAGCGATGGAGGTTGCGGTCGGAGACGAGGCCGACGGTGAAGTCGCTGAGGGCGCCGACGATGACCTTGGGCACGAAGATCGCCGCACCCGCGACCGCCGGTGGGATGCCGACGATGCTGGTCAGGTAGTAGAGCAGCAGGATCATCGGCGCGTCGCGGAACAACTGGTTCCCGACGTTGCCAAAGCTGTAGAGCGCCTTGGTCCGGGTCCGAAGCAAGCCGCCTTGCGGCGCGGCTCCATGCATGCCGTTGTCTCCAAATGATCCTGTAGCCGCCAGCCTAGGGGCAGGGCGGCGGATCATCGGGAGAAACACGCAGAGTCACCGACACGCGGTGACTCTGCCGTGCTTTTCACGCCGATCAGCTCCGCAGCGACTGCATGCGCTGGAGGTAGCGGGCGAGCACGTCGATCTCCAGATTGACACCGTCGCCTGCTTGCATGGTGCCGATGGTGGTCACTTCCGCCGTGTGCGGGATGATGTTCAGGGTGAAGTGGCAGGTACCGTCCGGCTCGTCGCTCACGTCGTTGACGGTGAGGGAGACGCCATCGACGGTGATCGAGCCCTTGGGGGCGAGGTAGGGCGCCAGTTCCTTCGGCGCGGCGATGACGAAGCGGCGCGAATCGCCGACCGGCTCGATGCTGACCACGGTGCCGACGCCGTCGACGTGGCCGGTGACGATGTGGCCGCCCAGTTCGTCGCCCAGCTTCAGCGCCGCCTCGAGGTTCAGGTGGCGGCCTTCCTGCCAGCGGTCGGGTACGGTGCGGGCCACGGATTCGGCCGAGATGTCTACCGCGAACCAGGCGTCACCGGCCACGCCGCCCTTGTCCACCACGGTCAGGCACACGCCCGAGCAGGCGATCGAGGCGCCCATCGCGATCCCGGCGGGGTCGAAGGGGCAGGCGATGACGGCGCGCAGGTCGCCGGTCTTGCGGGCTTCGCGGATGGTGCCGACGGCGGTGACGATTCCGGTGAACATGAGCTAGCCTTCGTGAGAATTTCGCGCGTCGTAGACTTCGAGCGTGTCGCTGCCAAGCTGTCGCCGCTCGATCATCCGCCAGCGGCCGTGGGCCTGCGCGAGCGAGGACAGGCCGAAATCGCCGAGGCCCGGCCTGCCGCCAAGCAGCACCGGGGCGCGGTAGATGAGCAGGCGATCGACGAGCCCCGCCGCAAGGAACGCCGTGGCCGCATGGGCGCCGCCTTCGACGAAGAGGTGCAGGACGCCCTCCATCCCGGCGATGGCCTCGGGCGAGGGCAGTGCGCGCCAGCCTTCGGGCGCGGTGCTGCGTGTCAGCACCCAGCGCTCAGGGCTGCGGTCCTCCAGCCCCGGCAGGCGCACGTCGAGGCGGGGACTGTCCGCCCTCAGCGTGCCGCCGCCGACAAGGATGGCGTCGGCCTGCGCGCGCATGGCGTGGGTATGGGCGCGGGCCTCGGCACCGGTGATCCATTGGCTCTCGCCGCTCGCCAGCGCGATACAGCCGTCGAGCGACATCGCGAGCTTGAGCGTCACCTCGGGGCGGCTGAGGCGTTTGGTGGTGAGATAGCCGGCAAGGCTCTGCTCGCAGGCGACGGAAGGCAGGTACTTGGCCTCGATCCCTGCCTCGCGGATGCGGGCGATACCGGCGCCCGAAGTGCGCGGATCGGGGTCCATGCAGCCGATCACCACGCGGGCGAGGCCGGATTGCGAGACGAGATCGGCGCAGGCCGGGCCGCGCTGCGACTTGTGGGCGCAGGGTTCGAGGGTGACGTAGATCGTTCCCCCGCGCGCGGCCTCTCCGGCGGCGGCGAGCGCCATGGCTTCGGCGTGCGGACGGCCGTGGGCTTGCGTCCATCCGCGTGCGATCACGCGCCCGGCCTTGACGATGATCGCGCCGACGCCCGGATTCGGCCTGC
>JASGGD010000088.1:0-18602 GCA_047605225.1 Novosphingobium sp. | reverse complement strand
CAGATAGCGCATCGAGGGCGAAATTGCGAGATCAGGGTTTCACCGAGAACACCGACAAGGTGCGCGAACTGACCCTCGCGGGCGGCGCGGTGCCGGCGACGCTGGGCTATCGCGGCTATGCGCATTCGTGCTGCATCTCGATCAACCATGTCGTCTGCCACGGCATTCCGTCCGAGAAGACGCTCAAGGACGGCGACATCGTCAACATCGACGTGACCCCGCTGCTGGACGGCTGGCATGGCGACACCAGCCGCATGTACCTCGTCGGCGATGTGGCGCTGAAGGCGCGCCGTCTGGTCGATGTGACCTACGAGTGCCTGATGATCGGCATCGAGCAGGCGAAGCCCGGCAACCGCGTGGGCGACATCGGCGCCGCCATCCAGGCCTATGCCGAGGCGAACCGCTACGGTGTCGTTCGCGAGTTCTGCGGGCATGGCCTCGGTCGCCTGTTCCATGATGCGCCCGAGGTGGTCCACGCCGGTCGTCCCGGCACCGGGCCGGAACTGCGCCCCGGCATGTTCATGACGATCGAGCCGATGATCAACCTCGGCAAGCCGCCGGTGAAGCTGCTCAACGACGGCTGGACGGCGGTGACCCGCGACAAGTCGCTTTCGGCGCAGTTCGAGCACTCGATCGGCATCACCGAGGACGGCTGCGAGATTTTCACCACCAGCCCTGCGGGTCTGCACAAGCCGCCTTACGTTTGAGCCTATCGCAAGCCCATCGGCAAAGGCCGACACGAAAAGGGCGCCGGAGTTTCCTCCGGCGCCCTTTCTCGTATCACGCTGAACGCGAGGCTCAGAACTTGTAGTTCGCGCTGACCGTGAAGTTGCGCGGTGCGCCGTAGCGGTACTGGCTGTAGAAGCCGATCTGGCTGTAGTACTTCTTGTCGAACAGGTTCTCGACGTTGCCCTGCAACTGGAAGTTGTCGGTCACGCTGTAGCGCGCCATCAGGCTGACGAGGGTGTAGCCGCCCTGCTCGAAGCGGAAGGCATCGCTGGTCACCGGATTGGTGCCGTCGCTGTAGGCCTTGCTGCGATAGTTCACGCCGCCGCCGAAGGTCAGGTCGCCCAGGGTATAAGTCGTGAACAGCTTGAGCAGCTTGCGCGGCTGGTCGGTGTTGACCTTGGCGCCGTCGGCGTCCTCGATCTTGAACTGGCTGTAGCCGAAGTTCACGTTCCAGTTCGGCAGCGGCTCGCCGGTGATCTCGATCTCGAAGCCCTTGGAGGTGGCGCCGTCCGACGCATAGTAGGGCTGCTGCGGCAGGCCGCCGGGAGGGGTGATCGGATCGGCGTCGTTGTCAATCTGGGCAAGGTTGTTCTGCTTGATGCGGAACAGCGCGATCGAGGTCTGCAGCGCGTCGCCGAAGAACGAGTTCTTCAGACCGATTTCGTAGGAGTCACCCTCGATCGGCGGCAACTGGTTGAGGTTGATGTCGATCGCGCTCTGCGGCGTGAAGATGCGCGTGAAGCTGGCATAGGCACGCATGCCGGGGATGATGTCGTAGAGGGCGCCGACATAGGGGATGAACACGCCCTTGTCGCCGTAGTCGCTATCCACGCCATAGCTCACGCCGGTCTGCTTCCAGCTGGCGATGCGGCCGCCGCCGATGATCTTGAGCTGGTCCGTGATGTTGGCGCGCAGGGCACCGTAAACGCCGGTCTGCACGATCTTCTGTTTCACCGCGAGGGTCGCGGTGGTGCTGAAGCCCGGATCCGGCACGGTCGAGCCGCCGTCCGACACGAAGTCCGGGTTGGCCGGCCAGGACAGCGCGCTGAAGCTGTTGGTGTAGAGGTTCTGGACCGAACGCAGCGCGCCGATCACGACGTCATGATCGCGGCCGAACAGGTTGACCGAGCCCTTGATCTGGCCGTCGAAGCTGTTCTGGATGCTCTCGCCCTCGTCCTTGTAGGGATAGGTCGAGCCGATCACGCCGGTATTCACGTCCACCGTGCCCGACAGGTACAGCAGCTTGGCCTGCTCGGCGTTGCGCATGCGGTTGTAGTTGAACGTGAACGTCCACTTGTCGCCCAGTTCCTGGCGTACGGTGGCGTAGATATTCTGGTTGGTGGTGTTCCAGTACGACCAGTCGGCCGAGGTGCTCTTCGAGCGTGCCCAGTTGGTGGTGGTGCCGTCCGACCAGAACGTGGGCAGCGCGCCCCATGCCGGTGCGGTCGGGGTGCCGCGCTGGTGGCTCACGCCGAGGCGCAGCAGAGTGGTGTCGGTGACGTCGGCGTCGATGGTGCCGTACACCAGCCACTTCTTGTTGTGATAGAGGTCGATGTAGCTGTCGCCCTCCTCGTAACGGCCGACGAGGCGGAAGCGCAGGCGGCCGTCCGAGGTGACCTGCCCGCCGATGTCGGCCGAGGCGCGCCAGGTGTCCCAGCTGCCGTAGCTGGCGTTGACGTAGCCGCCCAGTTCGGTCTTGTCCGCGTGCTTACGCACCAGGTTCACCGAGGCCGAGGGGTCGCCCACGCCGGTCAGCAGGCCGGTGGCGCCGCGCACGATCTCGACCCGGTCGTAGATCGAGACGTCGATGTTGGTCTCGCCCTTGCCGCCCGCGAGGGTCCAGGCGAGCGGCACGCCGTCGATCTGGTAGTTGGTGATGTCGAAGCCGCGCGCGAAGAAGTTGTTACGCACGTCGTCCACTTCGGCGACGGTCACGCCGACCGCGTTCTGGATGACGTCGGCGACGCTGATCAGGTTCTGGTCGAGGATGCGCTGGGAAGTCACGATGCTGACCGACTGCGGGGTTTCCTGAACCGAGAGGCCGAGGCCCGTCGCAGTGTCGATCTTGTTGTCGATCGTGTACTTGCCGGTGACGATGATCTGATCGCCTTCGGCGTCCTCGCCGGCAGTCTGCGCCATGACCGGGGTGGCGGCGAAAGCGCCTGCACAGCCCAGCATGAGAGCCAACTTGAACTTCATGAAATCTTCCCCTGCTTGCATTGTGCCGCACTCGATTGCAAGCGCCGCTAACGGCAATGCGGATCATTCGCAATAGCAACATTTTGCGACAGTGGCATTTTGACGGGGATGTGGCAAAACGGCACCGCACTGGCGCGTCGCAAGGTCGCGGGAGAGCAGGGGCTCGCGAGCATCCGGAGCGCGATGCAATCATGCTCTGTCCACCAGGTGGGATGGCTGGGCGATCCGGAGGCTTACTTAATCTGACCGCAATTGCGAAAGGTGCGTTGTATAACTCGGGTCAATTCAGACCGAGACGACGGCCTCACCGATGGCGTTCCATACCTCGTCGAGCTGGTCGTCGGTGATGCAATAAGGGGGCATCACGTAGACGGTATTGCCCAGCGGACGCAGCAGCACGTCGCGGCTGCGGAAGAAGGCCATGAGCTCGGGCGCGAGGCTGTCCATGTAGCCGCCTTCGCCCAGGGTGCGGAAATCCAGCGCGGCGATCGTGCCGAGCGTGCGCGGATTGTCGAAGTGGCAGAACCGGCCCAATTTCTCCAGCCACGCCGACTGACGGCGGGCGAGGTCGTCGATGCAGGCGCGCACCGGCTCCTCGGCCCAGATCGCGAGGTTGGCGGCGGCGGCGGCGCAGGCCAGCGGGTTGGCGGTGTAGCTGGAGGAATGGAAGAACATCTTCGCCCGGTCGGTGGACCAGTGCGCGGCGAAGATTTCCTCGGTCGCCATGGTGACGGCCAGCGGTAGCGAGCCGCCGGTCAGTCCCTTGGACAGGCACAGGATGTCAGGCACCACGTCCGCCTGTTCGCAGGCGAGCAGGGTGCCGGTGCGGCCCCAGCCGGTCATGACTTCGTCGGCGATGAACAGGACGCCGTATTTGGTGCAGATCTCGCGCATGGCGCGCAGCGTTTCCGGGCCGTAGACCAGCATTCCGCCTGAGCCGAGGATCAGCGGTTCGAGGATCAGCGCGGCGATGTCGCCCTCGCGGCACAGGGCCTCCAGCGCGTCGAGCGTCTCCTGTTCGGTTCCGGCAGCGGGGTAAGGGATGCGGCCGACGTCGAACAGCAGCGGCGCATAAGGCTGGTTGAACACCCCGCGCGCGCCCACCGACATCGCGCCGATGGTGTCGCCGTGGTAGGAATGCTCCATTACCACGATGCGGTGGCGGGCTTCGCCTTGCGCGTGCCAGTAGCCGAGCGCCATTTTCAGCGCGACCTCGACGCTGGTGGAGCCGCTGTCGGAGAAGAACACCCGCGTCAGTTCGGCTGGCATGATCGCTGTCAGCCCGGCGGCGACTTGTTCCGCCGGTTCGTGCGTCCAGCCCGCGAAGATCAGCTGGTCGAGCTTCTGGGCCTGCTCGGCGATCGCGGTCATGATGCGCGGGTGGCAGTGGCCGTGCGTGGTCACCCACCAGGACGAGATCGCGTCGATAACCGTGCGGCCGTCCGCCGTGTGCAGCAGCGCGCCTTCGGCATGGGTGACGAGCGGGATCGGCTCGCCCAGCCCGTGCTGGGTGAAGGGGTGCCAGATGGGGGAGGCAGCGGGCGGTAGCGTCACGCGAAGTCCTCCAGGCGGAAGTTTGCGGCGAAGGCGGCGGCCAGCGTCTCGGGCGTCAGCGGATCGAGGCGGGGCAGGCGGCCGAGGCGTTTTACCTCGCCCATGGCGCAGATGGTCGCCTCGCTGTCCTCCACCGCGTCGCCGACGAAGGCCACGCCCAGCACCTCTACCCCGCGCGCGCGCAGCGCCTCGATCGAGAGCAGCGAGTGGTTGATCGTGCCGAGCATCGTGCGCGCAACCAGTACTACCGGTGCGCCCCAGCGGGCGAACTGGTCGGCGTAAGTTTCCGTCCGCGAGATCGGTACCAGTGCGCCGCCTGCGCCTTCGACCACCAGCGGGGCATCGACTTCGGGCAGGGCGAGGCGGGCGGTGTCGATGGTCACGCCGTCGATCTCGGCGGCGAGGTGGGGGGAGCAGGGCGTGGTCAGGTTGTAGGCTTCGGGCAGGACGTTACCCTCGGGCAGTCCGCCGAGAAAGCCGACGCGCTGGGCGTCGGGGCCCTCCTCCTCGATTCCCGCCTGCACCGGCTTCCAGTAATGGGCATGCAGCGCCCCCGCCAGCGCGGCGGCGAAGACGGTCTTGCCGATGCCGGTGTCGGTGCCGGTGATGATGATGATGGGGCGCTGGGTCATTGAGGGCTCACGTAAGGAAATGTCGGGGCGCGGCGCAAGTGGCAGGTCACCACCTCGTAAGTGACTTCGCATCCGCTTTGGGCGAACCGGGCCATCACCGCGCGCAGTTGTGCCGGGTTGAGGGGGCGGTGCGAGGGTGCGGAAGTACCCGCGCCGATGGCCTTCACCGCGCGCATGAAGCTGCGCGGGTCGGGGTGGGTTTCGGTCACGTCCTCGGCCAGCAGCGTCTCGGGGGAGAGCGCCGTGAAAGCCTCCACCGGGGGGTAGGCGGGGGTGCCCGGGGTGATCCCCTCGGCCTCGTGCGCGGCGCGCCACTCGTGGAAACTGCGCGGTCCCAGCGTGGTTACGACGACGTGTCCGCCGGGCGCCAGCCACTGCGACAGGCGGGCGAGGGCGGCAGGCGTATCGTCGAACCACTGCACCGCAAGGCTGGAGCAGATGAGGTCGAAGGGCGCGCCTTCCGGGGTGCCGTGCTCTCCGTCGAGGGTGGCGAAGTGCAGGGTTCGCGCATCGCCGGAAGCGGGGAGCGCGGCGCGGCAACGCTCCACCATTTCGGGCGCGATGTCGGTGACCAGCCAGTCGCCGCCGAGGCCCTGTGCCATCAGCGCGCAGGTGAGGAAGCCAGTGCCGCAGCCGATCTCCAGCACGCGCGGGGCGGGCGGGAGGTCCAGCGCGGTGATGCGTGCGGCGAGGGTCTGGGCGACCTCGCGCTGGATGCGGGCGTGGCCTTCGTAGTCCGGTGCGGCGGCGAACGCGCTGCGGATGCGTTCGCGGCGGCTCATGCGAGCATTCCGCGAACGGCGGCGGCGCACAGCTGCGGTGCTTCGAGGGGGAGGAGGTGGCCGCCCGCTTCATGGTCGATGCGGCGGACCTGCGCCCCGGCGAAGGTTGCCGCGCGCATTTCGGGCGGGAGCAACGGGTCGGTGGCGCCATGGATCGCCAGTACCGGCACCTTGGGCAGCGGCGCTGCCGCGTCGCGCAGGCGCAGGAGGTCGGCGGCGAGCACTTCGGCGTCGATTTCCCCGAATGCCTCGGTGGAGCCGCAGGTCTTGCGGAACTCGGCGAGCACGCCGCGCGGGTCGGTTTCGAAGCGGCGCAGCATGCGGTCAAGCACGCGCACCGGGATGCCGGGGCAGTGGGAGACGGCGGAGAACCGCTCGAAACCGTTGATCGCGACGATGCCGATGAGGCCCGGCGGCGGGGAGGCAAGCACGCGCATTGTCCCGAACGAATGCGTTACCGCGATGCAGGGGCCTTCGATGGAGGGCACATAGGGAGCGCCGAAATAGCCGCGATCGTCGATGACGCGCGCCCACTCGGGCAGCAGCGCAGCGAGGGGTTCCCAGAAATGGCGGTCGAAGCCCCAGCCGTGGGCGAACAGCAGTTTCACCTGTTCGCCTCGATCGCGGCCAGCAGCGCGTCGATGTCGGCATCCGAATGCCCCGCACGCAAAGCGAGGCGCAGGCGGCTTGTGCCCGCGGGCACCGTCGGCGGGCGGATCGCGGAGGCGAGGAAGCCTGCCGCCTCCAGCCTTGCGGAGAGCGCCATGGCCTCGTCCTCCGGTCCGATCACGGCGGGCACGATCTGGGTTGAGGACGCGCCGTGGTCTAGGCCGAGGCGGGCCAGTCCGCTGCGCAGCCGGTCGCCCAGTGCGGCGAGGTGGGCGCGCTCGGCGTCCATGCCCGGCAGCAGGTCGAGCGCGGCGTCCACCGCACCCAGCACGGCGGGCGGCGGGGCGGTGGTGAAGATGAACCCGCTGGCGGCGTTGGTCAGGTAGTCGATCAGCACCCGCGATCCGGCGACATAGGCGCCGAAGCCGCCCAGCGCCTTGCTGAAGGTGCCCATCACGAGGTCCACCTTGCCCGGCACCAGCGCCGACAGCCCGCGTCCTTCGGGGCCGAGGACGCCGGTGGCATGAGCCTCGTCGACGAACAGCGCGGCGTCATGGCGTTGCGCGATATCGGCAAGGCGCACCATGTCGGCGTGGTCGCCGTCCATCGAGAACACGCTCTCGGTCAGGATCAGGCGGGCGGGGGCCTCCGCGCCCTTGTCCGCCAGCAGGGTTTCGAGGTGGTCGAGGTCGTTGTGGCGGAAGCGGTGCTGACGCACGCCCGCCATCGCGATCCCGGCGTGCATGGAGGCGTGGATCAGCCGGTCGGTGAATACCGCGACGCCCGGAATTGCGGCCAGCAGTGCCGGGATCACCGCCGCATTGGCCTGCCAGCCGCTGGCGAAGATCAGCGCGGCCTCGCAGTGCTTGAATGCGGCGATCCGGGCTTCCAGCGCGAGGTGTGCCGCGCTCGTCCCCGTTACCAGCCGCGAGGAACCCGAGCCCGAGCCATCGCGGGCGGCCCACTCGGCAGAGCGCTCCACCAGCAGCGGATGGCGGGCGAGGCCGAGGTAGTCGTTGCTGGAAAAGTCGAGCATCGTGCGTCCGGCACGCTCTATCCGGCCGCCGGGCAGGAGGGTGGTGGCGCGCAAGGTGCGGCGCTGTCCGGCGCGGGTAATGCGCTCCAACGCTGCCTCGAGGTGTGAATCGAGCCGGCTCATGCCTCGCCCGGTATGGCAAGCGGGTCCTTGGCACAATGGGCGGATTGTCCGGGGCGAGGTATGAGGGGGGCGTCCGGCGAGGCTTCGAAGATCGTTTCCTCTCTCCTACGGGGTCTTGCCGGATCCCTTTTTCGTCATTGCGAGCGCAGCGAAGCAATCCAGAGCAGTCTTGCACCGCCTTGGATTGCTTCGCTGCGCTCGCAATGACGAGGTTGGGGGGAGGGCAGAACCTCTCGACCCCGGCCACCCCGCGCGATAAGGCGCATGCCATGGACCTCGAAATCGACATCGAAGAACCCTGGGACGCCGCGACCGACTGGGCCGACCTCGCGCAAGCCGCGCTGGAAGCCCTCGTCACCCTCGCGCCCGAGCTGGACAACGAGCGGCTCACCACCAGCCTGCTGTTCACCAGCGATACCGAAGTCCACGTCCTCAACCGCGAATGGCGCGCCAAGGACAAGCCGACCAACGTGCTCTCCTTCCCGATGCTGGAGCGTGAGGCGCTGCTCGATCTGGACGAGGACGGCCCGCCCGAACTGCTCGGCGACCTCGCGCTTGCCTGCGAGACCTGCACCCGCGAGGCGGCGGAGAAGGGCATCCCGGTCGAACACCACGCCACTCACCTCATCATCCACGGCCTGCTCCATCTGGCGGGCCACGATCACGAGACTTCGGACGAGGATGCTGAGGCAATGGAAGCGCTCGAAACAAAGGCACTTGCAGTTTTAGGCATTCCCGACCCATATGGGGACCGCACTGCAGCAACAGGGATTTAACCGTACGATGGCCGACAATGGCCGCCACGCCGACTCCGGTTTCGGAGAAGGGGACAGTACCAACACGCTTTGGCGTGCATTCAAGCGGCTTTTCCACGCAGAGGGCGACCAGTCCCTGCGCGCCCAGCTTGAGGAAGTCATCAACGAGCACGAAGGTGAGACCAGCACCGCGCTGACCGGCGACCTGTCGCCGATCGAGCGGCAGATGCTGCGCAACCTCCTGCATTTCAGCGAGCACGATGCCGACGACGTCGCCATCCCGCGCAGCGAGATCGTGGCGATCCCCGCCTCGGCCAGCTGGGCCGAAGTGGTGGAGGCGTTCGCCGAGCACGGCCACAGCCGCATGCCGGTCTATGGAGAGACGCTCGACGCCATCAAGGGCATGATCCACATCAAGGACGTGTTCCCGCTGCTGGCCCGCAATGCGCCGCCGCCGGAGGACTGGACCACGCTGATGCGCCAGCCGCTCTACGTGCCGCAGTCGCGCGGCGCGCTGGACGTGCTGGCCGACATGCGCGCGCAGCGCACGCACCTTGCCGTCGTCATCGACGAGTACACTGGCACCGACGGCATCATCACCATCGAGGACCTCGTCGAGGAGATCGTCGGCTCGATCGAGGACGAGCACGATGATGCGCCGGAGGAATTGCTGGTTGCAATCGACGCAGGTATGTGGGACGCGGACGCCCGAGCCGAACTGGACGATGTGGCCGAGCGGATCGACCCGCGGCTGGCCGAAGTCGAGGAAGCGGTGGATACTCTCGGCGGCCTGGCTTTCGTGCTGGCCGGACAAGTGCCCGAAGTGGGCGCGGTCCTGGACCACGAAAGCGGCTGGAAGATCGAGGTGACGGACGGCGACGAGCGGCGCGTGACGCGGCTGCGCCTGCATCCGCCGGTGGAAGAGTTGGAGAGCGAGGCCGAGTAACCGCTGTCGCCGGACCCTCCGGCGGTGGCCATAACCGAGTGAAAAGACCGCAACAGTGCCAGTACGTCGTCTACCTCCCCTGCGTGCGCTCGAAGCCTTCGTGCGCGTGGTGCGTCTCGGTTCCGCGAAGGCGGCGGCCAACGAACTGGCGCTCAGCCCCTCGGCGCTGTCGCGCCGCGTCGCCGCGCTGGAGGACTTCACCGGCAAGCGCCTGTTCACCCGCCAGCACCAGGCGATGAAGCTGACCGATGAGGGGCAGGCGTTCTACACCGCCATCGCCCCCAAGCTGGAAGAACTGGCCGAGGCAGTGGAGGCGCAGATCGATCGCGGTCAGGTGCTTCGCCTGCATCTGGGCGTACCGTCGCTGTTCGGCGGCCAGCGGCTGTTCCCGCGCCTGCCGGAACTGCGCAAGCTGCATCCGCGCCTGCACATCGACATCGACACCGGCGCTCATCTGGAAGACCGTGTCGGCGATACGCTGGATGCGGCGATCATCCTCGCGAAAGAGCCGGACCCGCAGTATTACCGGGTGCAGCTGGACCACAACAAGGTCTACGCGATCACCTCGCAGGCGCTGGCCGAGGAACTGGGGCCGGTGCCGGACGAGGCCAAGCTGTCGCGCCAGACGTTCCTGATCCATCAGGACCTGCCCGACAGCCTCGATGCGTGGAAGCGCGCGATCGACCTGCCCGACCTCGACCCGGCTTCGGTGGACCGCTTCGACTCCGGCCAGCTGGTGCTGGAAGCGGCGGCGCAGGGTCTGGGCATCGCGATCATGCACGACGACCACTTCCGCCGCTCGCACGATACGCGGCTGGCGCGGGTCTACGACATCGAGGTGGAAAGCCCGTATCGCTACTGGTTCGTGTGCCGTCCCAAGTCGCTGGAAGCACGGCCGGTGCGTATTTTCCATGAGTGGCTGCTTCAGGCGGGGCTTTGAGCCTTCGGGGGCGGGACTGGTGATCGCGATTTCGTGACGGACCAAGACCAACCGTCATTTTCATTTTTCCCATAGCGGTGAACGGGATATGCCTTGCGGCGTCCCGTTCGTGCGACCCCATGGGAGTTTCCGAGATGCGTTTCGTCCTCACCGCCTGCGCCGCCCTGCTGGCGTCCGCGTTGCCCGCCTTTGCTGCAGAGCCCGCGACCGACCCGGCGCGCCTTGCCGCTGCCAAGCAGACGGTCGATTACGTCTTCCCGCTCGGTACTTACGGGCGGATCATGAACGGCACGATGGACAAGATGATGGATTCCATCATGGATTCCATGATGCAGATGCCGATGAAGGACCTCGCGGGGATCAGCGGCGTCGATACCGAAAAGCTGGGCAGCGGCACCATGGCGCAGATCATGGAGATCTACGACCCCGCCTTCAAGCAGCGCATGCAGGTCTCCACCCGCACGATGATGGCGGACATGATGGGCCTGATGACCCAGTTCGAGCCCGACATTCGCGAGGGCCTCGCCAGCGCTTATGCCGGGCGGTTCGACGCGAAGCAGCTGCAGGAGATGAACGCCTTCTTCGCCACGCCCACCGGCAAGGCCTATGCGGCAGATTCCTACATCATCATGATGTCGCCCGAGGTCATGAACAAGATGCAGGCGCTGATGCCCCGGCTGATGAAGGAAATGCCCGCCATCGTCGAGAAGGTGAAAACCTCCACCGCCGACCTGCCCGCGCCGCGCAAGTACGCCGACCTCAAGAGCGCGGAGAAGGACAAGCTGGCCGGGCTGCTCGGCATTTCGCGCAAGGAGCTGGACGAGGGCGAGGCGAAGAAGGTGGCGGAGTAAGAGTGCCCACCCCGTCTGGCTAGGTCCTTCGGACCAAGCCTCCCGGCCCTCCCGCAAGCGGGAGGGCTACCCGACTTTCTCCCCTCCCGCTTGCGGGAGGGGTTGGGGGTGGGCCTTTCCTTTTAAGCGTCCGGCCCTTCGTAAGCCTCGACGATGCGCCCGACGATGGGATGGCGCACCACGTCCGCCGCCGTGAAGCGCGTGACGGCGATACCGTCCACGCCCTCCAGTCGCGCAACCGCGTCGGCAAGGCCCGAGTGGCGGTCGCCGCCAGGAATATCGACCTGGCGCGGGTCGCCGCACACCACCATGCGGCTGTTCTGGCCGAAGCGGGTGAGGAACATCTTCATCTGCTCGCGCGTGGTGTTCTGCGCTTCGTCGAGGATGACGAAGGCATCGGCCAGCGTGCGGCCGCGCATGAAGGCGATCGGGGCGATCTCGATCTCTCCGTTGGCGAGGCGGCGTTCCACCTGCTCGGGCGGCATGCAGTCGTAGAGCGCGTCGTAGAGCGGACGCAGGTACGGATCGACCTTGTCCTTCATGTCGCCGGGCAGGAAGCCCAGCTTCTCGCCCGCCTCGACGGCCGGGCGCGAGAGGATCAGACGCTGGACCGAGCCGGTCATCAACTGACTGACCGCCTGCGCCACCGCCACGTAGGTCTTGCCGGTGCCCGCCGGGCCGAGCGCGAAGATCACGTCCGACTTGGCAAGCTGGCGCATGTAGTCGATCTGCGTCGCCGAGCGCGGCACGATCGTCTTCTTGCGGGTGCGGATCATGATCGGCGGCGCGCCCGCGTCGCCGGTGATGATGCCTTCGAGGGTGGGTTCGGTGCTCATGGCGATCAGCGATTCGATGGCGCCGGAATCGAGCGCCTGCCCCATCTCCAGCCGGTGATACATGCCCTTGAGCGTGTCGCGCGCGCGGGCGACGGCATCGTCGGGGCCTTCGATCTGGATCTTGCTGCCTCGGGCGGAGATGTACACGCCGAGGCGGTTCTCCACCTGCACCAGATTTGAATCGAATTGCCCGAATAGGGCTCCCAGCAACACAGGTTCGTCGAAATCTATTTCGACACGCGCCCGGCGATGGGTTTCGGGGCGGAACTGCGCCGGATCAACGGCACGGGCTGCTTTACGGGCCATGTGCTCCTTTCACGCGAGATTGATGTCTCGTTCTACCGTGAAGATGGCTCCGCACGACGCAGGCTGCAAGGAGGTTCGCGCAAAATTTCCTGCGTTTCGTCGGGGATAACTGCGCGTTTCGGCGAAGTTCCATGCAACTGTCGCAGGGGTGCGACACTTATGTCCGCACGCTGCACGTCGCATTCCCGGGTCGTTCAGGAGCGCGCGGGCAGTTTCCAATCAGAAGGCCGGATACGGTCCTTACGAAGAAGGAGAATAAAGGTGCGCAAGTTCTTCATGATTGCCCTGGCTGCCGGTGTCGCCCTGCCGACCGTCGCGGTGCCGACCATGGCTTCGGCCCAGAGCGCACGCGAAGTCCGCGAAAGCGCCCGCGAAGTGCGCCGTGACGAACGCGACCTGCGTCAGGCCCAGCGCTACGGCGATCGCCGCGACGTCCGCGATGCCCGCCGCGATGTTCGCGACAGCCGCCGGGAACTGCGCGAGGACTGGCGCGACTACCGCCAGTCGCATCGCAACGACTTCCGCCGTCCGGCCTACGTCGGCCCGCGCGGCTATCGCTATCGCCCGGTGACCGTGGGCTACCGTTTCCAGCCCGCCTACTACGGCGACCGCTACTGGGTGCGTGACTATGCCCGCTATCGTCTGCCCGCCCCGCGCGCCGGTCATCGCTGGGTCCGCTACAATAACGACGTGGTCATGATCAACGCGCGCACCGGCCGCGTGGTCACCGTTCACAACGGCTTCTTCTGGTAAGAAGCACGCCCCTTGCAGGAAGAGCCCCGGAGCGCGAGTTCCGGGGCTTTTTCGTTAAACGCTGCTTCTGTTCCCGCTCAGGCTGAGCTTGTCGAAGCCCCGGAGGCGAAGCGCGAGGCTCCCATCCTTCGACAAGCTCAGGATGAGCGGTGTGTGTAGTCGAGGTCGTTTACGCCGAAAGCCACTCACGCAGCGCGGCGTTCACCGCTTCGGGGTGTTCCATCGGCGCCATGTGGCCGCATCGGGGGATCGTCACCAGTCTGGCGCCCGGCACAGCCCCGGCGATCGTGCGCGAATAGCGCGGCGGCGTGGTGCGGTCTTCCTCGCCGACCAGCACCAGCGTCGGCACCGTGATCGCGGCGAGGCCCGGCAGCGGATCGGAGCGGGCGATGATCGCGCCCTGCTGGCGCTCGAACGCCTCGATCCCGACGCGCAGGGCCATCGCCACCACCGCATCGCCGATCGCCGGGTCCGCCTGCGGATGGACCAGCAGGCCGAGGCTGCCGCGCAGCACTTTCTCGAAGCCGCGCTCCTGCGCGGTCCTGACGGCGGCGCGGCGCACGGCGGCATAGTCGGGCACATCGGCGGTGGCGCTGGTGTCGAGCAGGGCAAGCCGGGTGACCCGCTCCGGCGCGCGGGCGATCACTTCCATCGCCACGTAGCCGCCCATCGAGAACCCGGCGAGCGCGAACCTGTCAGGCGCATCATCGAGTAGGCGCTCGGCCATCGCGGCGATCGTGCCGTCGCTCAGCGTATCGGCAACGGTCATGTCCGCCACGTCCGCCAGCGCGGCCGTTTGCGCGCGGAACACCTCCGCGTCGCAGGTCAGGCCGGGGACGAGGACGAGTGGCTGGCGGCTCAAGCCGCCACTGCCGCAACCGGCACCGCACCGAGGCTGTTCGGCCCCGCGCTGGTGATCTCGACCCGCACCAGCTGGCCGACCTCAGCCTCGCCGGTGAAGTGCACCGACTGCAGCCACGGCGACTTGCCGAGCCACTGGCCGGCATGCTTGCCCTTGCGTTCCACCAGCACGTCGCAGCTCTTGCCGACCGTCGCGGCGTTGAACGCCAGCTGGTCGCGGTTGAGCGCGGACTGGAGGCGCTGCAACCGCTCGTCCATCACGGCGGCCGAAACCTGATCGCCCATCGTCGCGGCAGGCGTACCGGGGCGGGGCGAGTACTTGAAGCTGAAGCATTGCGCATAGCCGACCGCATCGACCAGTTTCAGCGTATCCTCGAACTCCACCTCGGTTTCGCCGGGGAAGCCGACGATGAAGTCGCCCGACAGTGCGATGTCCGGCCGCACCGCGCGCACCCGGTCGAGGATTTCCAGATAGCTCTCGACCGTGTGGCTGCGGTTCATCGCCTTGAGCACGCGGTCGTTGCCCGCCTGCACCGGCAGGTGGAGGAACGGCATCAGCTTGGTGTTCTCGGCATGGGCGTCGATCAGCCCTTGCGTCATGTCGTTGGGGTGGCTGGTGGTGTAGCGGATGCGCGCCAGTTCCGGGATCGCCGCGAGTTCGCGGGCGAGGCCGTCGAGGCCGACCGTCTGGCCCTTGCCGTTCTCGCCGGTCCACGCATTCACGTTCTGGCCCAGCAGCGTGATCTCGCGCGCGCCGGCTTCGACCAGCAGCTTCGCCTCGTCGATCAGCGCCGCGTAAGGACGCGAGACTTCGGCGCCGCGCGTATAGGGCACCACGCAGTACGTGCAGAACTTGTCGCAGCCTTCCTGCACCGTCAGGAACGCCGTGGGGCCTGAGCGCTTGCGGCGGGGCAGGGCGTCGAACTTGGTCTCGGCGGGCATGTCGGTGTCGGTGACGCGCTCTCCGGCGCTGGCGGCGCGGACCATTTCGGGCAGGCGGTGGTAGGCCTGTGGGCCGACGACCATCTTCACGGCGGGCGCGCGGGCCATGATCTCCTCGCCCTCGGCCTGCGCGACGCAGCCCGCCACTGCGATCAGCGGCGAGGTGCCGTCCTCGCGACGCAGGCGGCCGATGTCGGAATAGACCTTCTCGGCCGCCTTCTCGCGAATGTGGCAGGTGTTGAGCACGACGAGGTCCGCCTCCTCGCCTTCCGGCGCGGCGGTGATGCCCTGTTCGGCGAGCAGTTCGGCCATGCGGTCGCCGTCGTAGACGTTCATCTGGCAGCCGAAGCTCTTGACGCGGTAGGTCCGGGGAGTCGCAGTCGTTTGCATCGCGCGCCGTTAGCGCAAAAGCGCGCGCGTGGACAGGGGGACGGCTGCGCCCTGTTCCCCTTTGCCCGCACTTCCGCTATCCGCGCGCGTCATGAGCACTACGCAGACCCTTTACGCCGCCTTCGCAGGCCACCTTTCCGCCGCGCTCGATGCGCTGGAAGCAGCGGGCACGCTGCCGGGCGGCCTCAAGCGAGGCGCGATCACGGTCGAGCCGCCGCGCGATCCCTCGCACGGGGACCTCTCCACCAACGCCGCGATGGTGCTCGCCAAGCCCGCCGGCATGAAGCCCCGCGATCTGGCCGAGGCGCTGGTAGCCGAGCTGACGAAGCTCGATTCGGTGACGTCTGCCGAGATCGCCGGTCCCGGCTTCATCAACTTGCGGCTCTCCTCCGCCACGTGGTTGACGGAACTGCGCGCGATCGCCGATCTGGGCGCGGACTACGGGCGCTCGACGATGGGCGGCGGGACGACGGTGAACGTCGAGTACGTCTCGGCCAACCCGACCGGGCCGATGCACATGGGCCACTGCCGCGGCGCGGTCGTCGGCGATGCGCTGGCGACGCTGCTGGAGTTCGCGGGCCACAAGGTCGTCAAGGAATACTACGTCAATGATGCTGGCGGGCAGGTGCAGGTGCTCGCCCGCTCGGCGCACGTGCGCTACCGCGAGGCGCTGGGCCAGGACGTCGGCGCGATCCCCGAGGGTCTCTATCCGGGCGAATACCTGATCCCGGTCGGCCAGCAGCTCGCCGCCGAGTTCGGCGAGACCTACGCCGCCGCGCCCGAATCGGAATGGCTCGCGCTGTTCCAGAAGAAGGCCGTCGCCGCGATGCTGGTGATGATCAAGGAAGACCTCGCGCTTCTCGGCATCCACCACGACCTGTTCTCTTCGGAAGCGGAACTGCAGGCATCGGGCAAGCCCGACGAGGCCGAAGCATGGCTGCGCGCCAAGGGTCTCGTCTACGACGGCGTGCTCGAAGCGCCCAAGGGCAAGACGCTGGAGGACTGGGAGGCGGTCGAACTGCCGCTGTTCAAGTCCACCGCGTTCGGCGACGATCAGGACCGCCCGATCAAGAAGTCGGACGGCACCTGGACCTACTTCGGCGCCGACCTTGCCTACCACTTCCAGAAAGCCCAGAGCGCCGACGCCCTCGTCGATATCTGGGGCGCGGACCACGCGGGCACCGTCAAGCGCATCAAGGCTGCGGTCGCGGCGATGACAGGCGCCGAAGGCGAACCCACGCCGTTCGAGATCAAGCTGGTCCAGATGGTCCAGCTGCTGCGCGACGGCGAGCCGGTGAAGATGTCCAAGCGTTCGGGCAACTTCGTCACGCTGGCCGAAGTCGTCACCGAAGTGGGCAAGGACGTGGTGCGCTTCACCATGCTGACCCGCAAGCCCGAAGCGCAGATGGACTTCGACTTCGCCAAGGTGGTCGAGGCGAGCAAGGACAACCCCGTCTTCTACGTCCAGTACGCCAATGCCCGCGTCCACTCGACGCTGCGCAAGGGGCTGGCGGAGGGCGGCTTCACTCCCTCGGGCGAGCACATCGAACTGCTCGGCGACGAGGAACTGGAGCTGGTCAAGCTGGCCGCGCAGTTCCCCCGCATCGTCGAGGCTGCCGCCGCCGCACGCGAGCCGCACCGCATCGCCTTCTACCTCGGCGACGTCGCCGCCGCGTTCCATGGTTACTGGAACCTCGGCAACGACAGGGTGGAAAAGCGGTTTGTTAACGCGCAGGATGCAAACCTGACGGGCGCCCGCCTTTTCCTGGCGGCGCAGATCGGGCAACTTGTCCGCAACGGCCTGGCTCTGCTCGGGGTCGAGGCGGTGGAGGAAATGTGATCCATGGCAGGCGCTGACGACGGCTATTTCCCGAAACCGGAAAAGAAGAACCCGGTGTTCGGCAACGGCAGGCAGGGCACGCCCTACTTCGAGGAGGACGGTGATGCCTCCGCCTCGGCCGCGTTCGGCAGCACCGCGCAGCAGTTGCAGCTGGAGGAGGACGTGCGCCTCCCCTGGCTGGAAGGCGATGACGAAGGTTACGAGGAAGAGCGTTCCGGCATCGGGCAGGGCGTGCTGCTGGGCGCGCTCGGCCTCGTCGCGCTGGCGGTGATCGGCGGCGGCGTGATCTGGGCGATCAAGAGCCGCCCCGAACAGCCGCTGGTCGCCGACGGCGGCGTGATCGCCGCGCCCAAGGCACCGTACAAGGTACGCCCCGACAACCCCGGCGGCGAAGTCGTCGCGGGCACTGGCGATACCAGCTTCGCGGTGGCGGAGGGCCAGTCGCGCCCGGTCCAGATCGACAAGAGCGACGACACCCCCGCACCGGGCTTCCGTACGACGGCTGAGCCGAAGCCGGAGGCCAAGGCAAGCGAGGCCGCTCCGGTGGTCAGCGGGGTCGGTGTGCAGGTCGGCGCCTATGCCTCGAAGGAGGCGGCGGAGGCCGGGTGGAACACGCTCAAGACGCAGTACGAACCGCTCGGCGGCATGAGCCACCGCGTGGTGCAGGGCAAGGCGGACATCGGCACCGTCTACCGCCTTCAGGCCGTCCCCGGCGACGGCGCGGCGGCGCGCGCCTTATGTTCGGGCATGAAGGCGGCGGGAATGAGCTGTCAGGTCAAGAACTGACATACCCTCTCTCGTCCCTCTTTCGTCATTGCGAGCGTAGCGAAGCAATCCAGGGCGGTTTAGGCGGCCCTGGATTGCTTCGCTACGCTCGCAATGACGATGGTTGGGCTTGGACTTGCGGTTTCGGTTGCGGTTAGGGATCCGGGCTTACGCCCCTTCCGAAGCCTCCGGCGCGGGTTCTTCCGCAGGCGCGGTCGGCGCCAGCGGGCTGGGCTGGTCGACCGAGTGGCCGGTCGAATCCTGCAGCCGGTTGGGCTCCAGCATCGCCGTTGTCTCCAGCAGGTCCAGAGCCTTCTGCACCGCCTCGTAGCGGCGCGCGTCGGCAATCCAGTTGTCGGCCGCTTCGGCGCCGGGAAGTCGCTCGACCTCGCCGATGGCCGAATCGATGCGCTTGGCGGTGAGCATCAGGCGGGCGCGTTCGATGCGGGCGGTCGGGTTCGCCAGCGCGGCCGAATCGCGACGCACCACGAAGAGCGAGGCGATTTCCTGCCGGGTCCGCTCCCACAGGCTGCGGTTGGCGGTGCTGACGGTCAGTTCCGGCGACAACGCTTCCAGACGGGCGCTCAGCGCGTCGATCGTGACGGGGTTGGCGGCGAAGTCCACTACGGTCTGCACCGCGCGCGGCTGGGCGTTCATGAAGCGCAGGCGCAGCTGGTCGGCAAGGTAGCCAAGCGGTTCGCCGCGATCGACCATGCGGCGCGCGGCGAAGGCGATCAGCAGGCCCTCGGCGCG
>JASGGD010000087.1:0-18623 GCA_047605225.1 Novosphingobium sp. | reverse complement strand
TCCACCGGCTACTGCAACACCATGGGCACGGCGACGACGATGAACTCGCTCGCCGAAGCGCTGGGCATGATGCTGCCCGGCTCGGCCGCGATCCCGGCGCCTTACCGCGACCGCCAGGAGTGCGCCTACCACACCGGCAAGCGCATCGTCGACATGGTGCGCGAAGACCTGAAGCCCTCGGACATCCTGACGCTCGACGCCTTCCACAACGCGATCGTAGTCAATGCCGCGATCGGCGGCTCGACCAACGCGCCGATCCACCTTGCCGCCCTCGCCCGCCACATCGGCGTCGACCTGCCGCTCAAGGACTGGGAGCGCCTCGGCCACAAGATCCCGCTGCTGGTGAACCTGCAGCCCGCCGGTGAGTATCTGGGCGAGGACTACTACCACGCGGGCGGCGTGCCCGCCGTGGTCGCACAGCTGATCGGCCAGGGGCTCATCAAGGAGAGCGCCCTCACCGTCAACGGCAAGACCATCGGCGACAACTGCCGCAACGCCACGATCGAGGATGACAAGGTCATCAAGACTTTCGACCAGCCTCTGGTGGAAGAAGCGGGCTTCCTCGTCCTCTCGGGCAACCTGTTCGACGCGGCGATCATGAAGACCAGCGTGATCTCGAAGGAATTCCGCGACCGCTACCTGTCGAACCCCGCCGACCCCGATGCCTTCGAAGGCCCGGCGATCGTGTTCGACGGCCCCGAGGACTACCACCACCGCATCGACGATCCGGCGATGGGCATCACCGCCGACACGCTGATGTTCATGCGCGGCGCAGGGCCGATCGGCTACCCCGGCGCGGCCGAAGTCGTGAACATGCGCCCGCCCGCCTACCTCATCACCGAGGGCGTCAGCGCCCTTCCCTGCATCGGCGACGGGCGCCAGTCGGGCACTTCGGGCAGCCCCTCGATCCTCAACGCCTCGCCGGAAGCGGCGGCAATGGGCGGCCTCGCGCTGCTGAAGACCGGCGACCGGGTGCGCATGGACCTCAAGGCCGGCAAGGTGGACGTGCTGATCTCCGACGAGGAAATGGCCGCACGCCGCGCCGAACTGGAAGCCGCAGGCGGCTACAAGTACCCCGCATCGCAGACGCCGTGGCAGGAGATCCAGCGCGCTCTGGTGGGCCAGATGGATACCGGCGCGATTCTCGAAGGCGCGGAGAAGTACCAGCGCATCGCCCAGACCATGGGCCTGCCGCGCGACAACCACTGAGGCCGCGAAGGCCCACCCCCAGCCCCTCCCGCAAGCGGGAGGGGAGAAATGAAGATACCCCGCCCGCTTGCGGGAGGGGCAGCGAGACTTGGTCCGCAGGACCTAGTCGCAGCGGGGTGGGCCTCCCTCACCCTGACCGGGAGAGAGAACGATGACCCTCTGGCGCAAGATCGAGCGCGAAGTGCGCGACACCCTCGGCGAAGGCGCGCTCTGGTGCGCCCGTGATCAAGCGTTCTACTGGGTCGATATCCTCGCCCCCGCCCTCAATCGGCTGACGCTGGCGGACGGCAGGATCGAACGCTGGAACATGCCCGCCCCGCTCGGCTGGGTCGCACCGCGCGCTTCCGGCGGCTTCGTCGGCGGCTTCCGGGACGGTGTCGCATCGATCACCCTTGACCCACTGACCATCGGCGAACGTTCCGATCCCGAGCCACACCTGCCCGGCAACCGCATGAACGACGGCAAGGCCGACCGCCACGGCGCAATCTGGTGCGGCACGATGGATATGGCCGAGGAACAGGTTTCTGGCTCGTTCTACCGCCTCTCGCCGCAGGGCGAGTGGCAGGTCGTCGATACCGGCTACACCGTCACCAACGGCCCGGCGTTCTCGCCGTGCGGGAACTGGCTCTACCATACCGATTCCGGCCGCCGGACGATCTACCGCTTCTCCCTCGACGCGGACGGTGCCGCTGATCGGCAGGAATTCATCCGCTTTTCCGAGGACGACGGCTACCCCGACGGCATGACCACCGATGCGGACGGCTTCCTCTGGGTCGCGCACTGGGACGGTGGCCGCATAAGCCGCTTCTCCCCGGACGGCGCGCGCGACCGATCGATCGAACTGCCGGCCAAGCGCATCACCAACATCGCCTTTGCCGGAGAAAACCTCGATCGCATGTTCGTGACTTCCGCCGCGACCGGGCTGCCGGATTCGGAATTCGACGGCGCGCTCTACGAGGTCGACGCGGGCGTCACCGGCAATCCGGCGGGCATCTATCTCGGCTGATCAGGACCTTGCCGGTGCCCGCAGGTTCACTAGCGGGCGCCGGTAGGAAGGATCGTCCGGGCTGCGCGACGTCACGCCGTTGAGCGCTATGTCCGGCACATCGGCGAAAGGGATCGGCATCGGCGGCGGCAGGCAGCCCCACTCGATCACGTTGGTGCGCAGCGCGATGCGCCATTCATCGCCGCGCCGCTCCAGCCTGTCGACATACCGGCCACCGGCGATCCACAGGCTCTCGTCGCGGTTGCGGCCGACGAACTGGTAGTAAGTCTCGGCATGGGCGACATCGCCGTCGAGGTCTATGTTCGACTGCAGCAGGGCATGATGCGTCAGGATCTGCCCCGCCTCGTGCATCGGCACCGCCCAGTCCCAGCAGTCCGCCGTACTGCCAACGAACGGCCCCGCCGCCATCTCCGCATCGTCCCAGAAGGCCGAGAGGTAGATCGCCCGGTCGGACCGGTCCATCCCGCGCGAGAAACGTTCGAGGCACTCGCGAATCTCGTGCTTGTCGAGCATTGCCGCCATACGCGCCGCGCGGTCACTTGCCACGGTAATCGACCTCGTTGATGGCTTTCCAGATCGGCGATCCGCGCCGCGCCCGCGCAGAGGCGATGGTGCTGCCATCGACGTCGGTGATGCCCAGTTCCTCGGCCAGTTCGGCGGTGATGAATTCCCCGCCCGAACGCTTCATGACGTCAGGGTCCGCCGCCAGCGCGGCGATCACCCGCCCCGGATGCTCGACGGTGCTGCCCTGCATCGAGGTGATCGTCGTCGTCATCTTGTCGCCCATGCGCGCGAGGTTGTCCTGCGCCTTCTCCGTCAGCGTCAGGCCCTGCCACAAGGTGAGCGAAGCGACGCCGTGCGGCTCCAGCTCGATCGCCATGTCGCGCGCCATGCGGTCGGCGGCGGACTTGGAGGTGCCGAAGACGACGCCATAGGTATACGTCACGGCCGCATAGCCGGAGATCGCCACGATAAGCCCCGACTTCTGCGGCACCATGATCTTCGCGGCATGCCAGGCGGCGACGAAGTTGGATTTCACGCCGACGTCCCACATCTCCAGGTTCGACAGCGGCTTCTCCCAGAACCCTTTTGGCTCCAGCAGATCCTCGGAGATCGTGAAGGCATTGTTGACGAGGATGTCGAGCCGCCCCTGCTCCTGCGCGATCCGCTCGAACAGCGCGGCCACCGCCGCGTCGTCGTTATGATCGCAGGCGACCGCGACCCCACGCCCACCGCTGCCACGCCCGCGCGCATCACACTCGGCCGCGGTGCCACCGACGGTGCCGGGGAGATAGTAGTCCCCCTCCTTCACAGTGCGGCCGGTGATGTAGACCGTCGCCCCCTGTTCCGCGAGGACTAGGGCGATGCCCTTGCCGATCCCCCGGCTGGCCCCGGTAACGAGTGCGACTTTCCCTGCCAGCGGCGCGCTCATGCGGCTTCTCCCGAGAACCATGCTTCGCTGAAATCGGCTTTCGCACGGCCCGGGAAATGGGCAGCGGAGAAGGGATAGCCCATCACGCCCTTCGACCAGTCCGCCGCTGCCCCCCAGTCCTGTTCCCAGTCGTAGAGCATCACCCGGTAGGCGATGCGCCATTCGTTTCCTCGCTTCTCGAAGCGATCGAGATAGCGCCCGCCGATGCAGGTATCGCGATCGCCCTCACCCATATCGACGCGGTGGTAGGAGAAGACATGGGTTTCGGCCTTCGCGTCTTCCCCCGAAAGCTCCACATGAGTCTGGCCAAGCAGATGCTGGGTATCCTTGATCGCATCCGCCCCCGGCACCACCCACGCCAGGTAAGCCTCGAAATCACCGCTGTGGACGCCGTAATCGAACCGTGCCTCTGGCCACCAGCAAGAGCGGATGAGGTCAGCGCTACGTCGGTCTTCCCCGCGCGCCAGTCGCGTCACGCAGGTGCGGATCGCCTCGCGGTCGACCATCTGTTGCACTGTCGGGTCCATCGTCCTCTCCTCGCTCGGGCCTCTGTTCGCGAGGTTTGCCTAAGGCGTCAGGGCGGGGTCGTCAGGGGTATTCGACGCAGGCGACCTCACTCATCGCCGCTGCGGAGGAAGCACGGTCCGGCGATGAGATCGTGTTGGCACCGTTTGTCGCATCGATTTGCGCAAACGTTACACATTGCTACGAAAAACCTGCTTACAAGCTGGCCTCCAGCCGCCATACGAAGCACCATGTTCACCACTCGTCGTATCGTGATCGGTGGCGTCGTTCTCGGCGCGTGCATCCTCCTTCTCGTCTGGAAGCTGTTCCTTGCCGCTCCGGCCGAGCCTGACGTCGCGACCGTCAAGGTCGCGCGCGGGGCTCTCGAACGCACCGTCGAGGCGACGGGCACGCTGGAGCCGAAGGAACTCGTCAGCGTCGGCGCACAGGTCTCCGGTCGCCTCGACGACCTGAACTTCGACGTCGGCGACGTCGTTCACAAGGGCGACCTCATCGGCCTGATCGACCCGCGCACCCAGACCAATAGCCTCGAGACCGCCCGCGCGGACCTTGCCAACATGCAGGCACAGGCGGCTTCCGCCAAGGCCACGCTGGCGCGCACGCAACTGGCGTTCAATCGCCAGAAGATGCTCGGCGCGGGCGAGGCAACGTCACAGCAGGACTTCGAGACGGCACGGCAGGAACTGCAGTCCGCGCAGGCCAGCTACGACGCCCTGCAGGCGCAGATCCGCGCCGCCAGCGTCAGCGTCAACACCGCCGAAGTCCAGTTGGGCTACACCAAGATCACCGCACCGATGGACGGCGTCGTCGTCGCCGTCGTCACCAAACAGGGCCAGACCGTCAACGCCAACCAGTCTGCGCCGACGATCGTGATCCTCGCCAAGCTGGACGTCATGACCATCAAGGCCGAGGTTTCCGAGGCCGACGTGATCAACGTGAAGCCCGACCTGCCGGTCTACTTCACCATCCTGGGCGATCCCGACAAGCGGTACGAAGCCAAGCTGCGGATGATCGAACCGGCGCCGGAATCGATCGTCGACGAAGTCAGCACCAGTTCCAGCAGTTCCTCGTCCAGCAGTTCGTCTTCGAGCACGGCGATCTACTACAATGCGCTGTTCGAGGTGCCCAACGAGGACAACCGCCTGCGCGCTCTGATGACCGCCAAAGTCACCATCGTCCTCGACCGCCGCGCCAATGCGCTGACGATCCCGGCGACCGCGCTTGGGGCCAAGGACAAGGACGGCGCCTACGCCGTCCGCGTGAAGACCGAGGACGGGAAGATCGAAAGCCGCAAGGTGAAGATCGGCCTCAACAACAACGTCAACGTCGAGGTTCTGTCGGGGCTCAAGGAAGGCGAGAACGTCGTCATCGGCGAAGCCAAGGCCGATAGCGGAACGAGCAACCGCCGCATGGGGCCGCCGGGCTTCTGAGGCAGGCGATGGAATCCGCCCCGCTCCTCTCGCTCTCGCACGTCCGGCGCGAGTATCCTTCGGGTGACGGCGTCTTCGCGGCGCTCAAGGACATCGACCTGACGATCGAGGCCGGAGAGATGGTCGCGATCGTCGGCCAGTCCGGTTCGGGCAAGTCCACTCTGATGAACATACTGGGCTGCCTCGACCGGGCGACCTCGGGATCGTACCGGGTCAACGGCCGCGACACCGCCAAGCTGGAGCCCGACGAACTGGCCGCGCTGCGCCGCGAGCACTTCGGTTTCATCTTCCAGCGCTATCATCTGCTGACCGACCTTTCGGCCCTCGGCAACGTAGAGGTCCCGGCAATCTACGCCGGCAAGCCGCGCGGCGAACGCGCTTCGCGCGCCTCCCAACTGCTCGCCCGCCTCGGTCTCGGTGAGCGGACCGGGCACCGTCCGGGGCAGCTTTCGGGCGGCCAGCAGCAGCGCGTCTCGATCGCGCGCGCCCTCATGAACGGCGGCGAGGTGATCTTTGCCGACGAGCCCACCGGCGCGCTCGATTCCGCCAGCGGCGTGGAAGTCATGGCGATTCTCGGCGAACTGCATGCCGAGGGCCACACGGTCATCATCGTCACCCACGACATGCACGTCGCGGAGCACGCCGAGCGCATCATCGAGATTCGCGACGGCGAGATCATCGACGATCGCCGCACCGCCGAACCCAAGACCGCGCCCGCCCTCGCCCCGCCACCGACCGGCGCCAGCGGCTTCGGCCAACTGGCCGACCGTTTTCGCGAGGCGTTCCGCATGGCCGTGCTCGCCATGTCGGCGCACAAGCTGCGCACCTTCCTGACGATGCTGGGCATCATCATCGGCATCGCCTCGGTGGTCTCGGTGGTGGCGCTGGGCAACGGCTCGCAGGCCAAGATCCTCTCCGACATATCGGGGCTCGGGACCAGCACGCTCACCGTCTATCCGGGCAAGAGTTTCGGCGACATGCGATCGGGCAAGATCCAGACGCTCAAGGACAGCGACGCCGAGGCGCTCGGCCAGCTCTCCTACATCGACAGCGTGACGCCCAGCGTCTCCACCAGCGTCACCGCGCGCTACCGCAACGTCGCGGCGACCGCACAGGTCAGCGGCGTCGGCGCCGACTACTTCCGCGTGCGCGGGTTGACGCTCAATTCCGGCAGCCTGTTCGACGCACAGGCAGTGCGCCAGCTGGCACAGGACGCGGTGATCGACGAGAATACGCAGAAGACCCTGTTCCCCGATGGCGAGGACCCGCTGGGCAAGGTCGTGCTGCTCGGCAAAGTGCCGGTGCGCATCGTCGGGATCGTCGGCACCCAGCAGCAGGGCTTCGGCGGCAGCGACAGCCTGACCGCCTACGTCCCTTACACCACCGCGATGAGCCGCATGCTGGGCCAGAGCTACGTGTCCAGCATCACCGTGCGCATCAGCGACAATGTCTCGACCTCGGCTGCCGAGGCTGCGGTGACGCAGCTGCTGACCCAGCGCCACGGCACCGTCGACTTCTTCATCAGCAACTCCGACGACATCCGCGCCACGATCACCAGCGCCACGCAGACGATGACCCTGCTCGTCGCCGCGATCGCGGTGATCTCGCTGGTGGTCGGCGGCATCGGGGTGATGAACATCATGCTCGTGTCGGTCACCGAGCGTACCGCCGAGATCGGCGTGCGCATGGCGGTGGGCGCGCGCCAGTCCGACATCCTGCAGCAGTTCCTGATCGAGGCAATCCTCGTGTGCCTGATCGGCGGCGTCATCGGCGTCGGCCTCTCGCTGGCACTGGGCGTGGTGTTCTCCTACTTCGCCTCCGACTTCGCGATGGCCTATTCGACCACGTCGATCGTCGCCGCCTTCGCCTGTTCCACCCTCATCGGTGTCGTGTTCGGCTTCCTGCCCGCGCGCCGTGCGGCCCGGCTCGATCCGGTCGACGCCCTTTCGAGAGACTGACGATGCGCCCTCACCTCCTTGCCGCGCTGGCGCTCCTGCCGTTGACCGCAGGCTGCGGCGGCGTGATCCGCTCGCATTACGAAGCCCCCGTCGTGCCGGTTGCCGCGAACTGGGATGCCGGCGTGCTTGGCGCCCCGCAGAAGGCCGGCGCACCGTGGTGGAACGAGTTCGACGACGCCGCGCTGACCGCCCTCGTCGACCAGGTCCTTGCCGACAATGCCAACCTTGCCGCTGCGGGCCTGCGCCTCAAGCGCGCGAAGCTGTCGTCGGACCTTGCACGGCAGGCCCTGTTGCCCAGCCTTTCGGCCAATGCCTCGTCGGACGCATCCAAGGCGCTGGAAGGCGGCTCGACGTGGAGCAAGAGCAGTTCCGCCTCGCTCGGCGCATCGTGGGAGATCGACCTGTTCGGCCGCCTCGATGCGCAGGCCGACGCGGCCCGCTGGGAAGCACAGGCGACCGCGCAGGACCTTGCGGAAACGCGCCTCGCGCTGGTCAGCACCGCCGTGCAGGCGTGGTGGCAACTGGCCTACGCCAACGAGCAGATCGCGCTGGGTGAACAGAGCCTCGCCTATGTGCGCCGGGCGCTGGAACTGGTGCAGCGGCAATACGATGCGGGCGCCGTCTCCCGCCTCGAACTGCGCGACGCGCAGCAGACCGTGGCCGCACAGGAGTCCTCGCAGACGCAGCTGGTGCAGGCCCGCGTCGAAGCGCTCAAGACCATCGCCGCGCTGCTCGCCCGGCAAGACTATGAAGGACGGGAACCGCAGACGCTCCCCCAGGCCGACCTCCCCGCCATCGCAGCAGGCGTCCCCGCTTCGCTGCTCGCCAATCGCCCGGATCTTGCCGCCGCCGAACTGCGCCTGCGCTCCACGCTGGCGACGAGTGACGCGACGGTGGCGAGTTACTACCCGACATTCAGCCTGACCGGAGCGCTTGGCACCGCCAGTTCCTCGCTGCTCAAGTTCTTCACCAACCCAGTCGCCAGCCTCGGCGGCGCGCTGTCTCTGGCAGAACTGAACCCGGCCAAGGTGCGCCTCGCGACCGGGGTCGCGCGAGCCGACTACGACATCGCCGTGCAGGACTTCCGCCAGACGTTCTATGATGCTCTGCGCGACACGCAGGTTTCGCTCTCGGCGCGTGACCAGTACATCCGGCAGGCGCAGTTCGCGACGCAGAACTACAATGCTGCCGTCGATGCAGAGGCGCTGTACGAGCGGCAATACCGCGCCGGGCTCATCCCCCTGCGCGACTGGCTCGACGCGCAGGAGCGTGCCCGCAGCGCCCGCAGCAGCCTCATCCAGAGCCGCTACAACCGGCTTGTCGCGCAAGTACAGGTCTATCAGGCACTCGGCGGGCAAATCCCCTCAGCGGGAAGCTAGGCGCAACGCGTTCCCTCCGACTCTTCGGTCGATCAGTTCGGAAATCTCGGGATCATCCTTCCACGCGACCCGAATGCGTGGGATCAGCGCCGCATCACCCCACTCTTCACGTTCCCTGTCCGCTGCCTTGAGTAGCCTGATAACGGGAGCGCGCTGTCCCTGTAGCGAGGCCACAAGAACCGGCCATGCCCGGCTGCGCGAACCATCGCTAACGTCCGCCAATGCCTGCTTGTAGACGACATCCAAGACCTGACTCTGCCCCACCCGCGCCAGTGCCTTGGCCTTTGCAAGCAACCGCGCGTCCGCCCGCAAGTGCGCGAAGCGAGTAAAATGGCGAACATAGGCTGCATCGTCGCCGTCGACGAGAGCTATCACCGCAAGGCAGTCCTGGGCCACAGGGAAATCGGGGTGGGTCGTAGCGATCTCCTTGAGAGTCGCGACGGCAATCGCATCCTGCCCTGCCGACCACTGCGCCCAGGCCAGATCGACACGAATCGGTAGGGAACCTGGCTCCAGAACCGAAGCGCGTTCCAGTTGCGCAAGCGCAGCGCCATGGTCGCCGTGGTCGCTGAGGATGTTGCCATACCAGAAATGCGACAGCACATCTTCCGGATCAAGCGTAAGCGCTCGGGCGAAGCGTTTTTGCGCCTGCCTGAAATCACGGTCCCGCCAGTACGCGATAAACCCTAGCAGGCGATGGCCCGAAGCGAGTTCCGGGTCGATGCGCACCGCTGCCAACGCCGCTTCACGCGCTTGCCTGAAAGCATCGGCATCCGATCTGCCTCCGAATTCACGTGAAAGGATCAGGGCTTCCGCCAGCCCCGCATGGCCCGGCGCGAACCCAGGAGCCTGCGCCGTTACGCCTTCGAGCAACCCAATCGCCCTCTCCAATCCCGCCGCCTCCCGATCGGAGGCGAGATCCTGTGCAACCAGCAGTCGCCCGCCAATCGTAGGGTCGGAGGGTAACTCGGAAGCGAGGCCAGTCGCAGCCGCTGCACTTCCTGTGATTGAATAGGTATTACTGGCCGCCGCCATGAACATGCCCGCCGCCGCGAGCAGCGCCACTGCCATCAATATACCTTCGAACGCTGCAAACCTGCTGCGTGATGATGCGGTCGCGTAATCCGAAATCTCACAGGGCGAGAGGCTCCCGCTCCATGCTATATAATTTGCGAAACCTACGTAGGTGCCCCCACCTAGACCGGTTCGCATAGACGGCACGTTCATCATGGAACCCACCATTTCGCTTTCGAGCACCCCCTGATGCCCTCAACAAAATGTTTATGTGCTAACCTCAGTCCCCGCATCCATCATCTGTTTACGACCCACATCATTTCAACCTGGGGAAATCGTGCCGAAACGGTGCACCAGACTGGAAAGACCCGCAAAACTACGGGTGCTAGTCTTATCATAGATGCGATGGAGATGCGTCCGCGCAGTGGCACGCGCCATACCCTGTCGGTCGCCAATTGCGGTTATGTCGCCAGCATCGATCGCGTCCTTCAACACCCTCAGTTCGGTAGCGGTCAACCCGTAGAGGCTGCCGATCGCTTCGAAGGCGATGGCGCGCGGCAGATCCACCCGCGTAACGTGCACCGCAAAGCTCGCCGCAGGCCCTTCCGCAAGGTCACCAAAACGAGTGGTATCCAACCGCCTCGCTTCAAGCAGCACGCGAACGGGCAGCGCATCGTCCTCAAACATGACCTCAACCGCAACTGGCACGCCATTTGCGATCGTACGGAAGATCGCGCTGCGCAGTACACCGTCACTAATCGGTTCGCCGATACGCAGGCGCAGCAAAGAAACGAGCGCCGGAGCCGCCTCGAGCAGGATATGCTCGGTACTAAGCAAAAGAACTGAACTGCCTGCGCTTCCTGCGAATGCGCGGTCGGCAGCAGCATGTTCCTGCGCGCGCACCAAATAACTCTGGATATAGATGGCGCGTCGCAGATGCGGCACCAGCGCCGACAGTCTGGCGCATTCGGCCTTTGTATATCGTTCTGCCGGCTCACGCCTCAGCAGAGCGAGGCTGGCAACGATGCTTGGTCGCTTGATGAGATTGACCGCCAGATTATCGATGATCCCTTGCGGGGCGAGGTACTCCCGGTAGAAAATGCTATCGCGCACCTCCGGCGATTGCAGCAAGTCCCAGGCCGGACTGCATTCGCCTTCCGGGATGGCGTGGAGATGAGGCAATAGTACGTCATGTGCCGCGTATGTGTCGACGTAGCGGCCAAGCCAGACAGGGTCATTGCCGAACTGGAACTGGAAGCCGACCTGCCGCTCCGGGTCGCTCCAGCCAATGAAGCCCGCCTGCGCCCCCATACTCATGCCCAGCCGCTCGATCAGTGCCGGAAACCTAGCACGATCGAAGGCGGCATCATAAATCTCCCCAATTCCGAACGACATGAAACTCACCCGGTTTCCCCCGCACAATCCTTTCAGATTGCGCGCCTGACCAGACTTGTCGAGCACTCAACCCTTGCATCCATGATTTTCAGAGGGGTAATTGCTGCATGTTTTTGCACCATCAACTCTGGCCGCATCGACGGCTCCAGGCATAATGCCCGCCATGATCGAGCCCACGAAGACACCGCGTACGTCCGCCAAAGGAGAAGCGACGCGCAACCAGATACTCGATGCTTCCGAGGTGCTGTTCGCTCAGAACGGCTATCTAGGCACGTCACTGCGTGACATAGCGCAGGAAGCGGGCGTCCGTATGGGGCTTGTGCACTATCATTTTGGCAACAAGCACCTGATCCTGGACGCGGTGCTGGAAAGAAAGCTGGCATTATTGCGCGACACGATCGCCGCCAGTTTCGTCCGTGCGGAAGAAAAGGCAGTGGCCGGATCAGTCCAATTCGGGCTGGAGGATATGGTAACTGCATTCATCCTGCCCTTTCTGCAGTCTGCTTCGAATCCGGAAGATCCTTTGCGTAATTACATGGTCATGACCTCGCATCTGATGAGTTCATACCGCCTGCCTGAACTGCGCCCCATCCTCACCAAGCTATCGGGCGTGTCGCAGATTCTGATCGATCGCTTGCGAAAGCATCGCCCCGACATAGGCGAAGGGCAACTACTTGCCGGAATCTACCTAATCGAGGCGGCGCTGATCTTCATGGTGCAGGATCCCGGCTTCCTCGACGATATCAGCCAGGGCCACCACTCAGTGGCTCGGCTGGAGGATATGGCCGGCCCAGCCCTTCGCTTCTTCGCCAGCGGCCTCGAAAGCCTCGGAAAATCATGATCACAGCAGCCAACTGATCGGCAGGCGGGAGGCCACTCCAATCAGAATGCTGTCGAGGATACCCAGCCCCGGCTCGCGCGAGCCTCTACGCAGTTTTCCGGTCCAGTGAAGCCGATTCTGCGCATCAAGCGTTACCTCATAGGCTGCATCCGGAACAGTCGTGTCGAAGGCTTCGGCCACCTGCCCCGCCAACGCAGGGCTGTAGATCACGAACCCCAACTCGGTATTGAGCCGCAGCGAACGCGGATCGAAATTGAAGGATCCGACGAACAGCCGCTCCCGATCGGCAGTGATCGTCTTGGCATGGATCGTGGCTGCACCCGAGCGCAATGCCGCGAAGTAACCACTGCCAGTGGGCCGCAGGCCGCTGCCAATGCCGAGGCGATTGCCCTGCCGCCGCTGCTTCCTAGACGGCGCGTCTCGCACGTCCGCCGCCATCTCGAACAGTCGCACGCCCTCACGTAAGAGACGCTTGCGCCAAGGCGTATAGCCAGCGTGGACGAGCGCCACGTCGGTTGCCGAATAGCCGTTGGTGAGGACGGTCACCTTGACCCCCGAACAGGCATAGTCAACCAACTGACGAGTCCCCTCCGCGCCCGGCACGAAGTAGCCCGACACGATGGTCAACTCCTGCCGGGGCTGACCGATCGCCTCGTCGAGCTTCCCGGCAAGCAGATTGCGATACTCGATGTCGCGCACGACTTTGGCAGGATCGTCGCTGATCATCCGCACCTGCGCCCATTCGAACGCAAGCGTGCCTTTCACCACCTCCTCCACCAGCGGCAGGCTGCGCATCCGCTCCACATAGCGTCGGGCTGAAACATCGCTCTGCACCACCGAAGCGCGCGAGCGTAGCTTCGCGCGTTTGTGGCGCCCCAGGATCGGCAGTATCTGGCGGGCCGGATAAGCGGATTCGCTTACCCAATAGCGCTCGAAGTCGGCTGCCACATCACCCGCAACGGGACCGATCGCAACGACGTCCAAGTCGGCGAACAGCGCCCCGTCTCCCGCTCCGAAATATTCGTCGCCGATATTGCGCCCGCCCACGATGGTAACCGCGCCATCAACCGTGAAGCTCTTGTTGTGCATCCTTCGGTTGAGCCGCCCGAAGTCGACGAGAAAGCCGATCGCCTTTGGATAGCGGATGCGGAAGGGGTTGAAGAGACGCACATCGATGTTGCGATGCATATTGAGCGCCGCAAGCACGCCGTCGAGCCCGGCGATACCGTTGTCGTCGAGCAGCAGCCGCACCCGTACCCCGCGCTGCGCGGCTTCGTGCACGGCTTCGAGCAAGAGCGTCCCGGTGCGATCGCCGTGCCAGATGTAATATTGCAGATCGATCGTGCGCTCGGCCGCCTTGACCAGCAGCAGGCGCGCGGCGAAGGCATCGACGGCATCAGGCAGAAGATGCACGCCAGAAAGTCCCGGATGGCGCGCGGCCCGCTCCTGCGCCACGCGAGAAAGGGTGCTTTCTGCGCTGGCAGGCGGTGGCAGGTCCGCAGAAGCACGGCGCTGCGGGAGCCGATTGGCGCGAATCAAACCGAAAGCTGCGGCGCCAAGGCCGGTCATTGCCAGCAGCGCCACTTGGCATCGCCGCATAAGGGCCATTCACATACCTCGATCTCACCCCGCCACGCCGTGGTAGAGGGAGGAGTGAGGCCATGTAAACCCACGCTTCTTCGCATGAGGCATGCGAACAGGTCGTGAATGCGTTGGGAAGGATGGTAGCGGAGGAGGGACTCGAACCCCCGACACGCGGATTATGATTCCGCTGCTCTAACCGACTGAGCTACTCCGCCATACCTGAGCCGCTGCGAGGAGTGGTTCCGATCCGGCGCCCCGTTGCTGCGGGGCAGGCCGCGTCCTCTAGGGGCAAGGTTCGCATCGGTCAACACCGAAAAAGCACCTTCAGCCACGAAAAGATATCAGCCGGATCGGCCGCCACAGACCGTCCTCCCAAGCATAGAGTCCAAAGCCGCGAAAACGGAACTTGAGCGGCTGCAACTGCGGCGCGAGTTCCGTCTGCAGCGCCCTCGCCGCCTGCGCCGTGACTTTATTCTGGATCGTCACGTGAAGCCGCAATGGCTGCGCGTCCTGCTGGGTCAGCAGGCCGTGCATGCGCTCGGCTATGTCGGCGTGCAGTGCCACCATCTCCGGGCTCTCGATGGCGAGCGCCGTGCCGGTATCCAGCTTCATCAGCCCGTCGATCCACGCCGGAGGCGGCGCAGCGCGGGCGAGGTCGCTTAGAAGGTCGATCAGTTCCTCTTCGATCGAGGGCGGCAGCGCGTGGAACAGCGTCACATGGGCGCGCATGCGATTACGCTCGGGCGGGTAGTGCGCACGCCTGAGGGCATCCGCCCAGCCCAGCACGTCGAATGGCAGTTCCGCAGTGACGAGCAAGGGTGCGCCTGCCTTGCGCGGGCCGGTCGCAACCCAGTTTTGGGAGGGCCAGTTAGGCGATTGTTCGGTCATCGTAGAACTCCACCGCCCTCCAGAATCCCCCCCGATTGCCAGAAAGAGCGACGCAGGGCAAAGTTCGAACCGGGAGTGCATGAAGGGGGAAGCAGATGCGAATGTTCCGGGTGATCGCTATAATGATCCTGCTCTGGAACCTGATCGGCGATGCGGCCTATCTGATGCAGGTCAATGCCGATCTGGACGATGTCGCGAAGACGGACCCGGTGACCGCCCAGGCCTTCGGCTCGATGCCCGCATGGGCATGGGCCGCTTATGCGGTGGCCGTCTGGGGCGGCACGCTGGGCGCGATCCTGCTGCTCATGCGGCGCGAGATCGCGTGGGTGTTCTTCGCCGCCTCATTGGCGGGCGTGGCGGTGCAGTTCGGCTGGAGCTTCCTCGGCTTCGGGATGATCGCGGCCAAGGGATGGTCGACGGCGGTGTTCCCGGCCGTTATCTTCGCCATCGCCATCGCCTCGCTGCTCTATGCGCGGGCGAAGGCGAAGGACGGGACGCTGCGCTAGATTACAGCTCGCCGCGCTCGCGGCGGATGGCGAACCACTTGGCGACGTTGCGGTTGTGCTCGGCCAGAGTGCCTGCGAAGGCGTGGCCGCCGGTGCCGTCCGCGACCATGTAGAGCGCGTCGGTCTTGGCCGGGTTCAGCACCGCCGCGATCGATTCGCGGCTGGGGTTGGTGATCGGTCCCTTGGGCAGGCCGACCATGGTGTAGGTGTTGTAGCCGTTGACCGCCTGGATTTCCGACTGGAGGATGCGACGGCCGAGGCGCTTACCCTTGGTGATCGGGTAGATGATCGTCGGGTCAGCCTGCAGCAGCATGCCGGTCCGCAGTCGGTTCGAGTAGAGCCCTGCCACCATGCGCCGTTCGGAGGGCTTGCCGGTCTCCTTCTCAACGATCGAGGCGAGGACGATCGCCTGCTCCGGCGTCTTGACGACAAGACCCTTGGCACGGTTCGCCCAGAGTTCCTTGAGCGTGCGGCTCATCGCCGCCTGCATGCGGCGCACCAGTTCCTCGCGCGGCTCACCGTTCTCGAAGTTGTAGGTGTCGGGCAGGATCGAGCCTTCTTCCGGCACCGCGACGTCGCCGGTCAGCGCCGTCTGCGCCTTGAGGCGGTCGTAGACCATGACCGAAGGCATTCCTTCGGGGATCGTCACGAAGCGGCGGATGATCTCGTCGCTGGAGATGATCGCCAACACGGCCGAGGGGCTGGCGTGGGCGGGGATGGCGAACTCGCCCGCCTTGATCCCGCTGCCGCCGCCGAACACGCGGGCGCGGAGCTTGAAGCCGGACGCGGAGGCGACCACGCCCTGCTTTTCCAGCCGGTCCGCCACATCTCCCAGGCTGGAGCCGGTGGGGACGACGAAGTGTTTGTCCTTGTCCAGCGGGCCGGAGCCGTACCAGCCGCCGAAGAAGGCCCAGAGGCTCCCGACGAAGAGTACGGCGACGACTGCCGCCAGGCCGCATCCGCGCCGGGAGATCATGGGTTTAGTCGATCTTGCGCATCACGAGGCTGGCGTTGGTGCCGCCGAACCCGAAGCTGTTGTTGAGCACCGCGCGCACTTCGCGCTTGCGCGCGACGTGCGGAACGAGGTCGACGCCCTCGCAGCCCTCGTCCGGGTTGTCGAGGTTGAGGGTCGGCGGCACGATCTGATCGCGCAGTGCGAGAATGCAGAAGATCGATTCGACCGCGCCCGCGCCGCCCAGAAGGTGGCCGATGGCCGACTTGGTGGAACTCATCGAGACATTGCCGATGGCATCGCCGAACAGGCGGCGCACGGCGCCCAGTTCGATGGTGTCGGCCATGGTCGAGGTGCCGTGGGCGTTGATGTAGTCGATGTCGGCGGGCGTCATGCCCGCCTTCTTCAGCGCCATCTGCATCGAGCGGTAGGCGCCGTCGCCGTCCGGGTGCGGAGCGGTGACGTGGTAGGCGTCGCCCGAGAGGCCGTAGCCGATCACTTCGCAGTAGATCTTCGCGCCGCGCGCCTTGGCGTGCTCGTACTCTTCCAGAACAAGGACACCGGCGCCCTCACCCATGACGAAGCCGTCGCGGTCCTTGTCGTAGGGGCGGCTCGCCTGCTCGGGGCGGTCGTTGTAGCTGCAGTTGAGCGCGCGGGCCTGCGCGAAACCGGCGATGCCGATCGGGCAGACGGTCGATTCGGCGCCGCCCGCCAGCATGATGTCGGCGTCGCCGTCACGGATCATGCGCGCGGCGTCGCCGATCGAGTGGGCGCCGGTCGAACAGGCGGTGACGACCGCGTGGTTAGGCCCCTTAAGGCCGTACTTGATCGAGACCTGACCCGAGATCAGGTTGATGAGGCGACCATGGACGAAGTGCGGCGAGACGCGGCCCGGGCCCTTGTCGGCCAACACCAGCGATTCGCTCTCGATGCCCGGCAGGCCGCCGATGCCCGAGCCGATCGAGCAGCCGGCCATGAGCTTGTCTTCCTCGCTCATGTCGCTGAGGCCGGCGTCTTCGAGCGCCTGGCCAGCGGCATCGATGCCGAAAACGATGAAGGGGTCGACCTGGCGCTGGATCTTGTGATCGACACGCTTGCCCGGATCGAAGCCGTATTCGTGATCGGCGGGCTTCACCTCGCACGCGATCAGGCACTTCTGGCCGGTGGTGTCGAACTTGGTGATCGTTGCCGCGCCCGACTTGCTGGCGAGGATGTTGGCCCAGGTGGTCTCCACGTCAGCGCCCAGGGGGGTGACGAGACCAAGTCCGGTTACGACGACACGACGCATTAGGTTCTCCGAAACTCTTTCAACGGCCGAGTTTCGCCATCGGCAACCGACGGCGCAAAAACGGCAACAGGCCAGCCCCCTTAGAGGGCCGGCCTGTCGATTTCAATCCGGTGTTGCGTCCGCGCCCTGCCCCTCACGAGCGGAGCGCTGGAATGCAGCCCCGAAATGATCAGCCCTTGTTCTCTTCGATGTACTTGATGGCATCGGAGACGGTGCTGATCTTCTCGGCGGCATCGTCGGGAATTTCGACGCCGAATTCTTCTTCGAACGCCATGACCAGCTCGACGATGTCGAGCGAGTCGGCGCCCAGATCGTCGATGAAGCTGGCGTCCTCGGTGACCTTCTCGGCTTCAACGCCGAGGTGCTCGACGACGATCTTCTTAACCCGATCGGCGGTATCGCTCATTTGTATAGACCCCTTCGAAAATAGGCGGGTTTGAATTACGTCAGCCGCCCTAAAGACTGGCGCGCGCGCTGGCAAGGGCCTTGGCGCGGCAGTGGGCGCTGGTGCGCCTCGCGTTATCCACGGTTGACGGCAGAAAACCGGTTTCCTCCCCGAGCTTGTCTCGGGGAGGTGGCAGCGCGTCAGCGCTGACGGAGGGGGAATTGCTTGAAATCTCCCCCTCCACCACCGCCTGCGGCGGCGGTCCCCCTCCCCGAGACAAGCTCGGGGAGGAACGGGATTACTCTGCAGCCTTGGCGGGCGCGGCCTGCTTGACGGGTTCCACCACGCGCAGGTGCAGTTCGCGCAGTTGCTTGGGTTCGGCGTGGCTCGGCGCGTTCATGAGGAGGTCCTCGGCGCGCTGGTTCATCGGGAACAGCGTGATCTCGCGCAGGTTCTGCGCGCCGCACAGCAGCATCACGATGCGGTCCACACCGGCGGCCATGCCGCCGTGCGGCGGGGCGCCGTACTGGAACGCGCGATAGAGGCCGCCGAAACGGTCTTCCACGTCCTGCTGGGTGAGGCCGGTCATCTCGAAGGCCTTGACCATCAGTTCCGGCGACTGGTTGCGGATCGAACCCGAGGCGATCTCGAAGCCGTTGCAGACGAGGTCGTACTGGTACGCCTTGATCGTCAGCGGGTCCTGGTTCTGCAGCGCGTCCATGCCGCCCTGCGGCATCGAGAACGGGTTGTGCGCAAAGTCGACCTTCTTGTTGTCCTCGTCCCATTCGTAGAACGGGAAGTCGACGATCCAGCACAGCTCGAAGCGGTCCT
>JASGGD010000086.1:0-18694 GCA_047605225.1 Novosphingobium sp. | reverse complement strand
GCGCGCCCTCGGTGGTGAGGTGGAGGCTATTGGCGCGGCGATCGGCAGCGTCGGCAAGCCGCTCGACGAGGCCCGCCTGTTCGAGCTGGCGCACGGTGGTGGTCAGCGAGGCCTCGGTGATGCCGATGGCCCGCGCCAGTTCCGCCTGCCGTGCGCCCGCGCCCAGACGCTCAAGATGCACCAGAGCCCAGCCCGCCGAGTTCGAAATCTCGAGCGAGGCGAGAATCCGGTCGGCCAGCTGGCGCCACACCCGCGCGACGGGCGCAAGCTGCGTGGCAAGGTCGTGGGCAAGGCTCAGGCGGTCGGTCATGGGTCTGGGGTGGGGGGTGAGGGGGCGGCGGCTACTTAGGCTCCTAACTATTTTCGGGCAATCGGGTTGCCCTTGCGATTTACAATCCAGCAATGCCGGAAATTGCAATTCATGCAAGCTCGGGATGGGTTCGCTTTGGCGCAACTCTGATGAAGGCAAGCAGCCCGGATGCTACGGATCTAGGGCGTTATGTCGATCGGGGTGCCGTCCGCCACGGCTTCCCACAGCGCTTCTATCTCTGCATCGGAGACGGCGATGCAGCCGTCGGTCCAGTCGCCGGGTACCCGGCCTGCGGGCCAGTCGTTGGGCTGGCCGTGGATCATGATCATCCCCCCGGGCGATCGGCCTTGCCCCGCCGCATAGGCGCGGTCGGCGGCGTTCGGGTAGGAGATGTGGAGCGAGAGGTGGTAGGCGCTCGCCGGGTTGCCCCAGTCGATCTCGTAGCGCCCCTCGGGCGTCCGCTCGTCGCCTTCGAAGCGCTTGGGGCCGACCGGCTCGTCGCCGAGCTGGATATGCTCGATTACATGGACGAGGCGGTCGCCGGACCAGAGTTCCATGATCCGTGCCGCCTTGCGCACGCGGATCAGGTCGATGTCGGGCAGTTTCAGAGGCCGCGGCGCCTCGGTAGCGCCCAGCAGCAGAAGCAGCGGGGCGAACCGGAGTGCGCCCCGCATCGTCATCAATCCACGAAGGGATCGCGCACGAGGATGGTGTCCTCACGCTCGGGGCTGGTGGAGACGAGAGCCACCGGCGTCTCGATCAGTTCCTGCACGCGCTGGATGTACTTGATCGCCTGCGCGGGCAGATCGGCCCAGGAACGGGCGCCGGCGGTGGTGCCCTGCCAGCCGTCCATTTCCTCGTAGATCGGCTCGACCGCAGCCTGATCGGCGGCGTGGCTGGGGTAGTAGTCCAGAACCTTGCCGTTGAGGCGGTAGCCAGTGCAAATCTTCACCTTCTCGAAGCCGTCGAGCACGTCGAGCTTCGTCAGGGCGATGCCGGTGACGCCCGAGATCGCGCAGGACTGGCGCGTCAGCACCGCGTCGAACCAGCCGCAGCGGCGCTTGCGGCCGGTGACGGTGCCGAATTCGTGGCCGCGCTCGCCCAGACGCTGGCCGGTTTCGTCCTCCAGTTCGGTCGGGAACGGGCCGGAGCCGACGCGGGTGGTGTAGGCCTTGACGATGCCCAGCACGAAGCCGGTCGCCGAGGGACCAAGGCCCGAACCGCTGGCAGCGGTGCCCGACACCGTGTTGGAGCTGGTGACGAAGGGATAGGTGCCGTGGTCGACGTCGAGCAGCACGCCCTGCGCGCCCTCAAACAGGATGCGCGCGCCGGCCTTGCGGACCTTGTTAAGACGCTTCCACACCGGCTGGGCGAACTGCAGCACGAACGGCGCGATCTCGCGCAACTCGTTCAGCAGCGCCTCGCGGTCGATCGGCGGCTGGCCGAAACCGGCGCGCAGCGCGTCGTGGTGGGCGCAGAGACGATCGAGCTGCGGCTCCAGCGCGTCGAGGTGCGCCAGATCGCAGACCCGGATCGCGCGGCGGCCGACCTTGTCCTCGTAAGCCGGGCCGATGCCGCGACCGGTGGTGCCGATCTTGCCCGCACCCGCAGCCGCTTCGCGCAGGCCATCGAGCTCGCGGTGGACCGGGAGGATCAGCGGGCAGTTGTCTGCGATCGCGAAGTTCTCGGGGTTGATCTCGACGCCCTGGCCGCGCAGCTTCTCGACTTCGGACTTGAGGTGCCACGGGTCGAGCACGACGCCATTGCCGATGATCGAGAGAGTGCCGGTGACGATGCCCGAAGGCAGCAGGCTCAGCTTGTAGACCTGCTCGCCGACGACGAGCGTGTGGCCCGCGTTGTGGCCGCCCTGAAAGCGCACCACTGCGTCCGCACGGCTGGCGAGCCAGTCGACGATCTTGCCTTTGCCCTCATCGCCCCACTGGGCGCCGATCACGGTAACATTTGCCATGGATATGCTCCTCCACCCTGCCACGGTGGATCCGGTATCGCCCTTCGACAGGACTCGACGATACGGATTTGCAATGGGGCAGGAGGCCCCGGCTTTTTCGGTCGGGCCCCTAAGGGCAAGCAGGGGCGCTCGTCAAGGGTCACCGGCATGTACGGGTTACTCTTCATTACACTTCGCGACTTGCCCCTGCCCGCTCCGGCCTGCGACCATGAAGGCACAAGACGGGAGCCTGCGACCATGAAGAAATCCCCGATGATCACAATCGGTGCCCTGCTGCTGGCGGCAGCGACGCCCGCCCTCGCCCAACAGCGCACGGAGACGCTGAGTTACGGCGCCGAAGCGCTGCAAACGCTCGATTTCTGGCCCGCTGCACGCAAGGGAGCAGCCCCGCTGGTCGTCTTCGTCCACGGCGGCGGCTGGAAGCGCGGCGACAAGGACAGTGCCACCGGCCGCTACAAGGTCGCGCACTACACCGGCGAGGGTTACGCCTTCGCCAGCGTCAACTACCGGCTCGTGCCCGACGCGACCGTGGAGCAGCAGGCTCAGGATGTGGCCGATGCGCTTGCAGCCCTGCTCAAGCGGGCGGATTCGCTCGGCATCGCGCGAGGCAAGGTCGTGCTGATGGGGCACAGCGCGGGCGCGCATCTGGTGGCACTGGTCGGCACCGATCCACAGTATCTGCGCAAGGCCGGACTGTCCTACGCCGACATTCGCGGCGTGATCCCGATCGACGGCGCCGCCTATGACGTGCCCGGACAGATGCAGGATGCCGGGCGGCTGATGGGTGCGACCTACCGACAGGCCTTCGGAACCGAGCCATCCCGCCAGCGTGCCCTTTCGCCCACCTTGCAGGCCGCCGCGCCCAATGCGCCGCAATTCCTGCTCCTCCACGTCCAGCGCGCCGACGGCGTGCGGCAGGCGCAGGAACTGGAAACTGCGCTGCGCAAGGCGGGCACCAAGGTCGAGCGCGAAGGCTTCCCCGGACGGGGATTGCCGGGGCACATGCAGATCAACCGGGAACTGGGCAATCCGGACTATGCCGCGACCGGCGTGGTCGACCGCTGGCTAGCCCGGGTGTTCGGCTAAAGCGCGACCGCCTCGCCGCCTTCCAGCTTGTGCGAGCAGCCGAGCGCCAGCGCGTCGTCCTCTTCCGAGAGCGCGGCCACGGTCACCCAGCCGATCGCCCGCTGACGGCTGGCGACCTCGCGGTCATGGCCGAGCGGGAGGAACAGGCGGCGCTCTTCGCCCGCAGCGGCGGACAGGCTTTCGATCAGCGGATCGGGATAGAGCGAGAAGCCCGTCGCGGCTTCCGGATTGCGGCCGGTCTGGCCAAGGATCGAATACGTACCGCCGCGCCCGAGGCTGCCGGGCACGCCATCGGCGTAGATCGTGAAGCCGAACCACGACTGATACTCGAAACCATGGCGCTCGGACGGATCGAGGGTCAACCGCGCCTTGCCGCTCACCCGCGCGGCGATCGCCCGCAGCGCGGCGATGCGGCTGGCGAGCACGCCACCAACGTCAAAGGCCGCAAGCTGCTCGATCGCGCTGTCGAACGGGCCGACTGCGTAGAGCAACGGCAGGTATGCCTCGCCGCCCGCATCGACGAGCCCGCCCGCGTCCTTGGCGTCGAGCATCTGGCGCACCGCCTCGATGTTCATCGACGGCAAGGGCAACGCCCCGGCGCTCAGGGTATCGACGAGGTCGGGGAGCGTGAAGTCCACCGACACACCCGTCGCGCCTGCCGCGCGCAGCGTCTCGATCGCCAGTTCGACGATCTCGGCCACCGCTTCGGTCGAATCGGCGCCGACGAGTTCCGCGCCCAGCTGCAGCCGCTCACGCGCCGGATCGAGGCCGTCGCCCTTGATCGTCACGACCTGCCCCGAGTAGGATAGCCGCAACGGCCGCGGCGCCTGCGCAAGGCCGGTCGCGGCGATGCGCGCGACTTGCGCGGTGATGTCGGAACGCAGCGCCAGCATCCGCATCGAAACCGGATCGACGAAGCGGAACATGCGGCGCACCTGAACGCCCGCCATGCGGTGCGCCAGCGCCTTCTCGAATTCCAGCACCGGGGTCTCGACGCGCGCGTAGCCGTGGCTCGCGAGAACGTCATGCGCGGCGCGGCGCACCGTCTGGGATGCCCATGCCTGCTGCGGCAGACGGTCGCCCAAGCCCTCGGGCAGTAGATCGCGGTCGTTTTCCTGCATAATGGCCGCGCCCTTAGCCCGACGGCGCGCGGTTGTCGAATGTACAAATCTGCGACGATTGGCGACGAATTTTCCATCGGCGGCGGCAAGCCTAGCCGCTAAGCCCGTGCCAGGCGTCTGGCGGGACGCACCCTTTTTCAACCTACAAAGGCCCACCCATGAGCCCTGCCCGCACGATTACCCCGCTTCTGGCCGCACTTCTGATGACACTGTCACCGCCCGCTCTTGCTCAGGGCATGGGAGGCATGGACGGCGGCATGGGTGGCGGAGGAATGGGCGGCGGCGACATGGGCGGTGGCGGTCCTCCCGGAGGTAGCGGCGGTGCTCGTCCGCCTCAGCCGCCCAAGCCGATCAAGCGCGCCCGCTTCGACAAGATCGTCACCGACATGTTCCGTGACGCCGACACCAACCGCGACGGCACCGTGACTCTCGATGAACTCCATGCACTCGTCGAAGCGCGCCGCGCCGTCATCATCAAGGACCGCTTCGCCGCGATCGATACGGATCGCAACGGCTCGATCTCCATGGCGGAATTCACGGCATGGCAGAGCAAGATGGGCTCGGCCGCTGCCAGCGACGATGCCGCTACCGGCGACCGCAGCGCGCCGATCGTCGAAGCCGTCATGCCCGATGTCGGCGACGACCGCACCCTCGCCCGGCTGATCGAGCCGCTGAGCGGCACGGTGATCGCCCGCGCCAACACCAATTACGACGCGGGCGTCTCGCTGGAGGAACTGCTGGCCTACGAAGGCAAGCTGTTCGACGCCGCCGACACCGACCACGACGGCTACCTGTCGATGGAAGAACTGCGCCCCAAGGGCAAGGACGGCGAACGCATGCGTGGCCCCGGCGGTCCGATGGGTGGTCCGCCGCCGCGCTGAGAGCACGGGAGAGAAGGCGTATGGCCCTTGCGCCTTCTCTCCCCCGCACGGTAACGCTGCCATGCACAACGCTTGCAAAAGGACGGCGGCGAACGATGATCTGGCTGGACCGCCGCACCCCCGAGAAGAAAAAGGACGACGATGCCCGTTCGCCGGGCGACGTTGATTACGGACGGGTCGTTCACTCCGCGTCGTTCCGGCGGCTTCAGGGCAAGACACAGATCCTCAATCTGGGTGACAGCGACTTCTACCGCAACCGCCTCACCCATTCACTGGAAGTAGCACAGATCGCGGGCGGTCTGGTCAAGCAGCTGCACTTCAACCGTCCCGATCATCCGGCTCTGGCACACCTGCCCGAACGTAGCATGATCCAGGCGATCGCCTACACGCACGACCTCGGCCACCCGCCGTTCGGCCATGGTGGTGAAGTGGCGCTCAACTATTGCATGCGCGACCATGGCGGCTTCGAGGGCAATGGGCAGACGTTGCGCATCCTTGCGCGGCTGGAAAAGTTCGCTCGCGATGGCGGCTCCAACCTCACCCGCGAAGCGTTGCTGGGCGTGTTGAAGTATCCGGTGGCGCACAGCCGTGCCAACAATCCGGCGATCGTGCCCCGCCTGCTGCCCGACACCAGCGGCACGCCGTTGCTGGACCGCGACGCCTCCAAGCCGCCCAAATGCTACCTCGATACCGAGGCCGACGTGGTGGATTGGATACTCGAACCGCTGTCACCGCAGGACCGCGATGCCTTCCAGTCGCTGGACATCAGGAAGAACGGCCATGGCAAGGCACGGCACAAGTCGCTGGCCTGCAGCATCATGGATCTGGCCGACGACATCAGCTTCAGCATCCACGACATGGAAGATGCCATCGCCCTCCGGCTGGTCGATCAGGCAGCGTTTCGCAAGCATGTCCCCGCCGCCCGCTGTCAGGGCCTGCTCGACTACCTCGCGCAGCAGTATACCGGGCAATACGGCAACGACATCTATGGCGGCGTGGTCGAGCGCCTGTTCGGCGACGGCGACAAGCGCAAGCACCAGATCAACCGCATCCTGAACTTCATCATCCCCGCGATCGACTTCCGGGAAGAACCCGAGTTCGACGAACCGCGCCTGCGCTACCGCGCGATGCTGCCGAAACCGGTAGAAGACTTCGTGAAGGCGATGCGCGACTTCATCTACGCGGCGGTCATCCGCAGCCCCGGCGTCCAGCATCTCGAACTCAAGGGGCAGATGATGGTCATCTCGGTGTTCGAGGTGATGAAGTCCGATCCCGGCTGCTTCCTGCCGACCGATACCTACGCGCGCATCGAAAGCGGCGCCGATCCGATGCGGGTGATCTGCGATCACGTCTCGGGGATGACCGACAGCTACCTGCTACGCACGTACGAGCGGCTGTTCGCCCCGCGCATGGGATCGGTGTTCGACCGGCTCTAGGCGCACCCTTCGTCATTGCTTCGCTACGCTCGCAATGACGAAAGCGGTAACTGCCTCACGAAAAAGGGGCCGGCGCCGCAAGGCACCGCCCCCTCTTCCGTTGGGAGCCTGTCAGCTTAGAACGTCAGGGCCTTGACGGTCTTCACGCCCGGCAGCGCGCGCGCCTGCTCCAGCACGTCCGCCGAGAGATCGCCGTCGACCGAGAGCAGCAGCACCGCTTCACCGCCAGCCGCGCGGCGGCCGAGGTTGAAGGTGCCGATGTTGATCGCGTTCTCGCCCAGCAGCGTACCGATGCGGCCGATGAAGCCCGGCGCGTCCTCGTTGACGATGTAAAGCATCGAACCGTCGAGTTCCGCCTCGACCTTGATGCCGAACATCTCGACCAGACGCGGCTCGACGTTGTTGAACAGCGTGCCGGCCACCGAGCGCTCGCCCGCTTCGGTCTTCACCGAGACGCGGATCAGGGTGTGGTAGTCGCCCTCGCGCTCGGTCTTCACTTCGCGCACTTCGAGGCCGCGCTCCTTGGCGAGGAACGGGGCATTGACCATGTTCACCGTGGCCGACTGCACGCGCAGGAAACCGGCGAGGACGGCGGCGGTGATCGGCTTCTGGTTCAGTTCGGCGGCAGCGCCCTCGACGTGGATCGAGATGCGCGGCACCGAGTCCACGGTCAGCTGGCCGACCATCGAACCCAGCACTTCGGCCAGCTTCATGTAGGGCTTGAGCTTCGGGGCTTCCTCGGCGCTCAGCGAAGGCATGTTGAGCGCGTTGGTGACGCCGCCGTTGACGAGGTAGTCGGCCATCTGCTCGGCGACCTGAAGGGCAACGTTGACCTGCGCTTCGGTGGTCGATGCGCCTAGGTGCGGGGTGCAGATGAAGTTGGGGGTGCCGAACAGCGGCGAATCCTTGGCCGGTTCGGTCTGGAACACGTCGAGCGCGGCGCCAGCGATGTGGCCCGAATCGAGGCCCGCCTTCAGCGCGGCTTCGTCCACCAGACCGCCGCGTGCGCAGTTGATGATGCGAACGCCCTTCTTGGTCTTGGCGAGGTTCTCGGCCGAGAGGATGTTGCGGGTCTGGTCGGTCAGCGGCGTGTGCAGCGTGATGAAGTCCGCCTTGGCCAGCAGCGTTTCGAGGTCCGCCTTCTCGACGCCCATTTCCACGGCGCGCTCGGGCGTCAGGAACGGGTCGAAGGCGACGACCTTCATGCGCAGGCCCAGCGCACGGCTGGCGACGATCGAGCCGATGTTGCCCGCACCGATCAGGCCCAGCGTCTTGCCGGTGACTTCCACGCCCATGAAGCCGTTCTTCGGCCACAGGCCCTGCTGGGTCTGGGCGTTGGCTTCGGGCAGCTGGCGGGCGAGCGCGAACATCAGCGCGATGGCGTGCTCTGCGGTGGTGATCGAGTTGCCGAACGGCGTGTTCATCACCACGACGCCCTGCGCCGATGCGGCCGGGATGTCGACGTTGTCGACGCCGATACCGGCGCGGCCGATGACCTTGAGGTTCTTGGCGGCGGCCAGCATTTCCTTGGTCACCTTGGTCGACGAACGGATGGCGAGGCCATCGTATTCACCGATGCGGGCGATCTGCTGTTCCGGGTTCTCACCGGTGATGACGTCGACGTCGCAGCCCATCTCCTCGAAGATGCGGGCGGCGTTGGGGTCCATCTTGTCGGAAATGAGGACTTTGGGCTTGGTCATGGAATGGGTTCCTTCACGCTGGCCAGAATGCGCGGCCGTGGCGGAGTGAAATTCTCGAAGATAATCGCGGGAGTAAGATCAAAGCGCAGGGTAAAATCCCCGTCATCCCAGCGTAGGCTGGGACCGCTATCGGCCTCGAACGAGATGTCGCGCAGGGCGGCCAGCGGTCCCAGCTTTCGCTGGGATGACGGCGGTATTCTTACGCGGCGACCTGCTCGGCCTTGACGGTGGCGTAGGCCCAGTCGAGCCAGGGACCGAGATCCTCGATGTCCTGGGTATCGACGGTGGCGCCGCACCAGATGCGCAGGCCCGCAGGGGCATCGCGGTATCCGGCAACGTCGTAGGCGGCGTCCTGCTTTTCGAGCAGGGCAGCGAACTTCTTGATGAAGTCGGCGTCGGCACCTTCGACGGTCAGGCAGACCGAGGTCTTCGAACGGGTCGCCTCGTCCACCGCGAGGTGGCCCAGCCAGTCACGCTCGGCGACGATCTTGCCCAGCGCAGCGGCGTTGGCGTCCGAACGGGCCTGCAGGCCCTTGAGACCGCCCAGCGACTTCGACCATTCCAGCGCGAAGATCGCGTCCTCGACGGCGAGCATCGAGGGGGTGTTGATCGTCTCGCCCTTGAACACGCCCTCTGCGAGCTTGCCCTTCGAAACGAGGCGGAACACCTTGGGAAGCGGCCATGCCGGGGTGTAGGTTTCCAGACGCTCGACCGCGCGGGGGCCGAGGATGAGGACGCCGTGACCGCCCTCGCCGCCCAGAACCTTCTGCCAGGAGAAGGTGGCGACGTCGATCTTCGACCAGTCGATGTCGTAGGCGAACACCGCCGAGGTCGAGTCGGCGAAGGTCAAGCCCTCGCGGGTCTCGGGAATGAAGTCGGCGTTGGGGGCGCGCACGCCCGAGGTGGTGCCGTTCCAGGTGAACAGCACGTCGTTGCTGAAATCGATCTGGGTGAGGTCGGGCAGCTGGCCGTAGTCGGCGCGGATCACGGTGGGATCGAGCTTGAGCTGCTTGGCGGCGTCCGTCACCCAGCCTTCGCCGAAGCTTTCCCAGGCAACCGTGGTCACGGCGCGCTGGCCGAGCATGGTCCACATGGCCATCTCGAAGGCGCCGGTGTCGGAACCGGGGACGATGCCGATGCGGTGGGTGTCGGGCAGCTGCAGCACTTCGCGCATCAGGTCGATGCAGTAGGCGAGGCGAGTCTTGCCGATCTTCGCACGGTGCGAACGACCCAGCGATTCGGTGGCGAGCTTTTCGGGGGAATAGCCGGGCGGCTTCGCGCAGGGTCCGGACGAGAAGTGCGGACGAGCAGGTTTACGCGCGGGAACGGCAATCAAATCAGTCATTTCTGACTCTCCTTACAGAGAGCACGCGCGGCGTTGGGACCGCGTGGCCCGAAGCCGCTCCTAATGTCGCCCACGGGGATGTCAATCGTCTTGCAGGCCAGTTCACTGTGCAAAACGGTCGCGAACCTATGGCGCCCTGCCGCCCTGTAAGGCACGGATAAGCGCAGGTTAAGGCACTCCCCCCAAGGGCTTGGACCCATGCGCAGAATTTTGTTCGCCCTTCCGCTGCTGGCACTGATGAGCGGGTGCATCGACCGCCCCGAGCCATCCCGACGCCAGCCGAGTCGCACCGCGACTCGCCCCCGCCCTGCCCCGCCGAGCGCCGACGTACGCCAGTGCCTCTCCAGCCTGAGCGCGCAGCGGGCAGTGTTCACCCCGGTCGAGGATCGCTGGTACGGCCACGGCTGCTCGACGGTCGGCACGGTCAAACTCGCCGCGCTCAACACCGACGATGCGACGGTGACCGTTACGGGGCTGGGACCAGTGACCTGTGCCACCTCCACCAAGTTCGCCGCCTGGGCCCGCTTCGGCGTGGACCGCGCGGCACAGCAGATCCTTGGCAGTCGTCTGGTGAAGATCGAGACGTTCGGCAGCTATTCGTGCCGCAACGTTGCGGGCACCGCGCGGCGCTCGGGCCATGCCCTCGCCAATGCGATCGACGTCTCCGGCTTCGTACTGGGCGACGGACGGCGGATCACCGTGTTGCAGGATTGGAACGGCGGCACCCCCGCCGAGCGCCGCTTCCTGCGCGTAGTTCATGACAGCGCCTGCAAGCGCTTCGGCACCACGCTGGGGCCGCAATACAACGCAGCCCACGAAAACCACTTCCACCTGGAGGCCGACGGGGCCAGCTTCTGCCGGTAGGGCCATCCCACTTCGTCATTGCGAGCGCAGCGAAGCAATGACGATCAGGGGAAAGTCATCGTGCTCGAGTCGAACCGGCCCGTTCAACCGCCAAGGATGATCGGGTCCGGCGCATCATCCGCGCCATCGGCTGCACCGTCTGCATCGCGATGGATGGCGAAGCGGATACGTTCGACGCAGCCGCTGCGGCCATGCTCGGAAGGGGCTGCCTTGGCCGACTGGATCACTTGCAACGCCTGCCGCCCGAAGTCGTCGGAAGGTTGCGCGGCCAGTACCTTCGCATTGCCCACCGCTCCCCATAGCGCGATGTCGTAGCTGACGACCGCCCAGCCCTCGATCCGGCGGCGGTTGTAGGCCTGCGGGAAGCGCAGCACCGGCTCGCTTGCCCAGCCTTGCCCGGCCGGGCAGTTGTCACCCGCAGGGAAGGCGCTCTTGTCCGGCATCGGCGGGGCCGCGAGCACTTCGGGCTGGCGCCAGTAAGGGTAGCTACACGCCTTGCGGGCGCCGCCGGTGAAGCGCGAGGCGCGCATCGCCTTGACCGCCGCCGCATCGAGCGCCTTGTTCCCGGTGCCGGTCTCCACCCGCACGTTGACCGGCTTGCCCTTGGCGTCGGTATCGTAGGCGACCAGCGCCCATTCCTTCATGCCGGGCGTCGCGGGCAGCTTCGCAAAGTCCGGCAACGTACGCACCAGTGGCTGCGGACGCGGGGCATCGGCACAATCGCTGCCTTCCCGGATGCGCCGCCAGCCGGGCATCGGCAGCCGCCCGCTGATCGGCGTCACCGTATAGGATACCAGATCGGGCACCGCCGCCGTGGCGAAAGGCGTGACGACGACCGAATAGGTCACCGAGCAGGCACTATGCGCCCCGGCCGGAAAGCGGCTGGCGGCCAGTGCGGGCGCGACATCGTCATTCGGAACGAAGCGCGCATCCTCGCGCGTGATCGAGATCGGGCGACCGCCGGCGTCGATGTCGAAGCGCAGCGTCACCGGCCGCTGGCCATTGGCCCCGCGCCAGCCCAGCGTGCTCAGGGGACGACGCAGCGGATCGCCCGAAACCGTGACCCCGCTATTGCCAGTTCCGCCACAGCGAACGTCTCCCGGAGTCCAGGCGGCAAGGCCACGCTCACCGGAGCGCCGGAATTCATCGGCGATCACCGGCGGCGGAGGAATCGCAGGCGCAGCTACCGCCATCAGAACTGCCAGAGCCGCCACCACCATGCCTGATCTCCTTGTCCGGAGATTTCAGGCTAACATGTTGCCAAGACAGGACAAGGACAGATCGGCGCACAATCGATACGATCGGGCACCGAATTAGACCCATCAGATTTCCAGCTGGCTGCCCAGTTCGACCACGCGGTTCGTCGGCAGGCGGAAGAACTCCATCGCGCTGGCCGCATTGCGCATCATCCATGCGAACAGCTTTTCGCGCCAGATCGCCATGCCGGGCTTCTCGGACGGAACCAGTGTCTGGCGCGAGAGGAAGAAGCTGGTCTTCATCATCTCGAACGGCCCGCCGCAGAACGGCGCATGAGCGAGCGCGGCCGGAATGTCCGTTTCTTCCATGAAGCCGTAGCGCAGCGTCAGGCGATAGAACCCCTGCCCCAGATCGACGACGGTAAAGCGGTCCTGCGGCTCCACATAGGGGCCGTCCTGCACTTCCACCGTCAGCACCACCACGCGCTCGTGCAGCACCTTGTTGTGCTTGATGTTGTGGAGCAGCGCCGAGGGCACGCCCATGTTGCTCGACGCCATGAAGATCGCCGTGCCCGGCACCCGCGCGGCGCTGCCGTGGGCGCTCTTGGCGAAGACGTTGAGCGGCAGCGCGGCCTCGGTCATGCGATCGCGCATGAGGCGGCGACCCTTGTTCCACGTCGTCAGCAGGGTGAAGGCGATGCCGCCGATCATCAGCGGGAACCAGCCGCCGTCGGGGATCTTCGTGGCGTTTGCGGCGAAGTAGGCTCCGTCGACCACGAAGAAGGTGACGATCACCGGGATGGCCAGTGCCTTGTGCCACTTCCACACGACAAGCAGCATCACCGCCATCAGGCAGGTGTCGATCAGCATCGCCCCGGTCACCGCGATGCCGTAGGCCGAGGCGAGGTTCGACGAGTTCTGGAACACCAGAACCAGCACGATCACGCCGGTCATCAGCGCCCAGTTGACGAAGGGAATGTAGATCTGGCCCGCCTCGTGCTCGCTGGTGTGGCGGGTCGAGAGGCGCGGGATGAAGCCCAGCTGCATCGCCTGATGGGTGATCGAGAACGCGCCCGAGATCACCGCCTGGCTGGCGATGAAGGTGGCGCAGGTCGCGAGGATCACCAGCGGCAGGCGCAGTGATTCGGGGGCGAGGTTGAAGAACGGGTTCTCCATCGCGACCGCCGCCTGCGCGTCATCGAGGCCGAGGATCATCGCCGCCTGCCCGAAGTAGTTGATGAGCAGGCAGGGCATCACGAAAGCGAACCACGACAGCCGCAGCGGCCCGCGACCGAAATGCCCCATGTCGGCGTAGAGCGCCTCTGCCCCCGTCACCGCCAGCACGACCGAGCCGAGCGCGAGGAAGCCGAGGATCTTGTCGGTCAGGAAGAACTGGATCGCGTACCACGGGTTCAGCGCCACCAGCACCTCGGGCATCTGCACAAGGTGGTAGATGCCCAGCACCGCAAGCACGGTGAAATAGGTGACCATGACGGGCGCGAACAGCGCGCCGATCTTGGCGGTGCCGCTCTTCTGGATGACGAACAGCGCGATCAGCAGGACCAGCGCGATCGGCAGCACGAAGGGGGCGAGGTCGGACTGGACGACGGTGAGACCCTCGACCGCCGAGAGAACCGACACCGCCGGGGTAATCATCGAATCGCCGTAGAACAGCGAGGTCGCGAAGACGCCCAGCAGAACCACCAGCGGCCCATAGCCGGACTTGCGGATCGCGCCCGAGATCAGCGCGACGAGAGCGAGGCTGCCGCCCTGCCCCTTGTTGTCCGCGCGCATCAGCACGCCGACGTACTGCACCGACACCACCAGCGTCATCGACCAGAAGATCAGGCTGACGACGCCTAGCACGTGCAGTTCGTCGATCGCCAGCGGGTGCGGGCCGACGAAAGTTTCGCGAAAGGCATAGAGGGGGCTGGTGCCGATGTCGCCGAAGACGACGCCGACCGCGCCAAGCGCGAGCTTGGTGATGTTGCCCGAGCCGCCGTGGCCGCCCGTGCTGTGAGACTCGACCGCCGTGGAAGGCACGTAGGTCGTGTCCGCTGGAGAATCACTCATTCATGCGTCCTGTCATGGACTCGCAGAAGCACGAGGCGACTGCGGCAGGCTTGCGCCGTTAGCAGCATGAATGGGGGCTCGCAACGATACTTACAATTCGAGCCGTCGGCAGCAACGTCCCGTTCAGGGAACTGCCGGGGCGGCCTGAACGGACTGCGATTCGCCCTGTGCGCCGCCATTTTGGGCCGCAATCGCCGCGTCGAGGCGCATGAGTTGCTGGGCAAGCGGAAGGCGCCACGGCGCATCCTCGGGTGCGGACTTCACAACATCGACCCACAAGGCCCGCGCTTCGGCCAGTTTACCCTCGCGCGCATAGGCGAGGCCGAGGAAGAACCTTGCACCCGGCGCATCCGGCTCCGCGTCGATCGCACGCTGGTAGGCATAGAGCGCGGGCGGCGTCAGCATGTTGTCGGCATGAGCGACCAGCGAATTGGCCAGCGCCAACCAGGCGTCGGCGTTCTTGGGATCATCCTCGATCGCGCCGCGCAGGACTTCGGCGGCGTCGGCATACTGGCCGTTGCGGGCGAGGCCGTCGGCGATCACTACCCAGCGGTTGTTGGTCGGGATGCCGCTATTGGTGACCTTGGCGCGGCCCTCCACCAGCGCTGCGGGATCGGCGGAGACGGATTCGACCGCATCCTTGGGCGCCCCGGCAAGGCTCGGCGAGCCCTGCGTCACATAGCCCGCAATGCCGAGCAGCAGCGCCGAGGCCACCGCCTCACGGCAGCCGCGCGGCACCTTGAATACGAACAGCAGCACTGCAAGCACGAGGACGGCGAGGCCGATGACGAAAACCCAGGTCACTGCCCTGCCCCCTTCCTCGAAAAGCGACGGCGCAGCAGCAGGAACGCGATGAGGATCAGCACGCCCGGCACCGCGAACAGCGGCCAGGTCAGGCCGGTCAGTTGCGGCGCGTAGCTGACGTAATCGCCATAGCGCTCGATCAGCCAGGCGCGGATCTGCTCGGGGGTCTCGCCCGCCTTGATCCGCTCACGCACCAGCGATCGCATGGAACCCGCGATCGGGGCGTCCGAATCGGCGATCGACTGGCCCTGACACTGGAGGCAGCGCAGGGTTTCCATGAGGTCCTGCGCCTTCGTTTCCTGCGCTGGATCGTCCAGCTGCCGGTAAGCGTAAGGCGCGCTGGACTGCTCCTCCTGCGCGAACACTGGCGCAGCAAAAGCGAGAGCGACGAGAGCGATCAACCGCTTCACTGCCCCGCCTCCTTCAACTTATCGAGCAGAAGGCCGAGGTGCTCGGGCCGGATCTCACCGATGTGCTGGTAGACGATCGTGCCCTTGCCATCGACCACGTAAGTCTCCGGAACGCCCGACGAGCCGAGCGCCAGCTGCACCTTGCCGTCGTTGTCGGCCCCGATGCGCTGGAACGGGTCGCCGTTCGCCTGCAGGAAGCCTTGCAGGTTCTCGGTCGTATCGCGCACCGAGATGCCCTCGATCGGCACGCCTGCCTTGGCGAGCGCGCCCAGTTGCGGCGCCTCAACGCGGCAGGGAATGCACCAGCTGGCGAAGATGTTGACGAGGTGCGGCTTGCCGTTGGCGAGCACCTTGCTGTCCAGCCCGGGCCGTCCCGGCAAGGCGGCCGGCAGATCGAATTGCGGCATCGGCTTGCCGACGAGCGCGGAGGCGACGTTGCGGTCCGCCGGACGATAGAGCCCGACGATCACCAGCGCCACGAAGCCGAGGAACAGCGCCAGCGGCAGCCAGATCGCCCAGCGACCGACAGCTTGGGGCGCCTTGGGGGAGTTCTCGCTCATCGTCCCTGCTTCTCGCGCCGATAGGCGATCTTGTCCTTGGCGACGATCCGCCGCACATCCGCCGCCACCCGGCCGAGCAGCGCCAGCAGGCCGCCCAGCGCGATGAGCAGACCGCCGATCCAGATCAGCGGCGCGAAAGGCTTCCACCACAGGCGCAATTGCCAGCGGGCACCCTTCTCGCCATCGACCTTGGGCGCCTCGCCGCCGAGCACGGCGTAAAGCTGGCCGTTCCAGCGCGTCAGCAGCGCCGATTCGCTGGTCTGCTGCGGCGGCGCCCAGAAGCTGCGCGACTGCGGCAGCATCCGCGTGACCTTGCCATCGACGCCGTAGCGCACCAGCAGGCGTGCCTCCATCGCCGTCCAGTTCGGTCCGGCGACGGGCTCGACGGTGTCGAGCTTCACACCCCACGGCCCGACTTGCGTGACCTCGCCCGTACGCACGGCGACCAGCTTCTCGACGGAGAAGGCGCTCTCGCTGCTCATCCCGAACAGCGCAACGGCTATGCCGAAGTGGGCGACTACCATGCCCCAAATCGGCAGCGGCGTGCGGCGCAGGTTGCGCCCCTTGAGCGGGAGCACGCTCGCCCAGCCGAGGCCGACCGACAGCGCGAGGCCCAACCACGGCAGCAGTCCGACGCCGCCGATCACCAGCACGCCGATCCCCGCCGCGACGACCAGCATCGCGGGGATCACCAGCCCGCGCCCAACGCGGCCGAAATTATCCCGCCGCCAGCGCAGCAGCGGCCCGACCATAAGCACCACCAGCATCGGCACCGCGAACAGCGCGCTCATCGGGTTGAAGTACGGCGGCCCGACCGAGACCTTGGCGCCCATCGCCTCGGCGAACAGCGGGTAGAGCGTGCCGAACAGCACGATGCCCAGAATCGCCGAGAGCATCACGTTGTTGACCACCAGCGCGCCCTCGCGGCTGACGAAGGCGAAGCGCTCGCCCTCGGTCACGGTCGCCGCGCGCAGGCCGAACAGCACCAGTGCGCCGCCGATGTAGATCGCCAGCAGCGCGAGGATAAAGGTGCCGCGCTGCGGATCGACCGCGAAGGCATGAACACTCGTCAGGATGCCCGAGCGCACCAGGAACGTGCCGATCATCGACATCGAGAACGCAACCACGCCCAGCATGATCGTCCACGCTCGAAGCGCATTGCGCGCCGCCAGCACGCCGCATGAATGCAACAATGCGGTCGCCGCCAGCCAGGGCATCAGCGAGGCGTTCTCGACCGGGTCCCAGAACCACCAGCCGCCCCAGCCCAACTCGTAATAGGCCCAGTACGACCCGGCGGTGATACCCACGGTGAGGAATATCCATGCCCCCAGCACCCACGGCCGCATCGCCTTGGCGAAGGCCGGGCCGACCTCGCGCGTCACCAGCGCGCCGATGGCAAAGCTGAACGCGATCGAGAGCCCGACATAGCCGAGGTAAAGCGTCGGCGGATGGAAGGCCAAGCCAAGGTCCTGCAGCAGCGGATTGAGCCCGTTGCCCTCCATCGGCACCGGCGACAACCGCTCGAACGGGTTTGAGGCGATCAGCAGGAAAGCGTAGAAACCGAGGCTCACGAACGCCTGTCCGGCCAGCGTCGCCAGCATCGTGCGTTCAGGCAGGCGCTTCTCGACGAGCGCCACGAACGCGCCACCCAGCCCCATCACCGTCACCCACAGGAGCATTGAGCCCTCGTGGTTGCCCCAAGCGCCGGCGATCTTGAACACCAGCGGTTTCATCGAATGCGAATTGAGCGCAACCAGCTTCACCGACAGGTCGGTGACGGAAAAGACGTAGACGAGGCAGGCGAAGGCCAGCAATGCCAGCGCGCCCTGCACCACCGCCACGGGACGCACCGCCCCGCCGAGCACCGCGCCGCGCTCCGTCAGTCCGAGCGCACCGGAAACGAGTTGCAGCGCCGCCAGCGCGGCCGCCAGCCAGAGGGCGGCAAGACCTAATTCAGCGATCATTTGGTTTCTTGCATGACCTTCTGGGCCTGTTCCCTGGACATGTCCTGCATCTCGCGGGGCACGTAGTTCTCGTCATGCTTGGCAAGGAGATTATCGGCGACGAAAGTGCGGTCAGCGCCCATCTTGCCTTCGGCGACGACGCCCGATCCCTCGACGAAGAGCGACGGGACGATGCCCTTGAAGGTTACCGGCACGCGCGCCTTGCCGTCCCCGACAACGAAATTGATCGTCACGCCGTCTGCCGCCGTCTTTAGCGAGCCCTTCTCGACCATGCCGCCGAGGCGCACGGCGCGGTCGGGTTCGGGCGGTCTCGCGACGATCTCGCTCGGCACGTAGAAGTAGCTTGCCTGATTGCGCAGCGCCCATGCGGCCAGCAGCGCCGCGCCGATCAGCACGACCAGCGCGACGACCAGGAGTACGAGCCTCTGGTGCTTGGCCTTCACCGCAGTCGCCATCAGCGATTGCTCCCCGAACTACGGGCCGAATCGCGGCGCTTCTCGGCCCGGCGCATCGAGAGCAGCGCCCATGCGACCATCGCCAGCGTCGCTCCGACGCCGACCACATAGGCCGCGACCACGAAGGTCCAGGGGTCCAACGCCTCGCGCATCAGAACGCCTCCACTTCGGCACGCGCTTTCCTGCGAAGCCGCGCCTCCGCCTGTTGTTCGGCGAGGATCGCGCGCATCCGCGCCAGCACCACGCCTGCAAAGATCAGCGTGAAGCCCAGCATCGCGGCGAGCAGCGGCACGAGGAAATCGCCCGACATAGCGGACTTGCCCACGGTGATGCTCGGCGGCTGGTGCTGGCTGTTCCACCAGATCACCGAGTAATGAATGATCGGCACGTTCACCGCGCCGACGAGCCCAAAGATGGCGGGCGCACGGTTCTGGCCGCCGTCCGAAGCCTCGCTCGCCTGTGACAGCGCCATCCAGCCGAAGTAGAGGAACAGCAGCACCAGCATCGAGGTCAGGCGTCC
>JASGGD010000085.1:0-19126 GCA_047605225.1 Novosphingobium sp. | reverse complement strand
AGGCTGGGCAGGCTGGGCAGGCTGGGCAGGCTGGGCAGGCTGGGCAGGCTGGGCAGCAGCGATCGCCGGGATCGAGACGGCAAGGCAAGCCGCATACTTGAGACACTTCGAGGGCATGAACTTCTCCCGAGCATGACAGGGCAGCACACGGGTCGGCGATGGATGCGCGACCCGTGTGCGCCGGGATCAGAAGCGATACGTGGCAGTCATTCCGTAAGTGCGCGGAGCGGCAAGCTGGGCGTAGCCGAAGAAGTGCGACTGCTTGATCATGGCATCGTTGACGTTCTTGACGTAGGCAACGAGCGAGAAGGCCCCGCCGAACTCGGCCCTGATCGAAATGTCGCCCGAAACCCAGTCGTTCTGCGCCGATGGATCGCGGTCGTTGATCGCGTGGTCTTCGGGGTAGACGATCGAACTCGACGCGAAACGCAGGTCGCCGCGCGGGGCGAGCACCACACCGCCAAGGTCGAAGCCCTGCTCGTATCCCAGCTTGACCGACCAGGTCGGGCTGTTCGGGAACGGCAGGCCGACATAGAAGCCGTCGATGCCATCGAGCCGGGAGTCCAGCCACGTAACCGAGCCGTTGAAGCGCCCACGAGAACCCACGGCGATCTGCGTTTCCGCCTCCACGCCATACTCCCGCGCGGGCATAGTCGGCACGTAGAGCTGCGCAGGACTGACCGCGAAGTTGGCGATGGTCAGCTGGAAGCTCTTGTAGTCATAATAGAACCCGGTGAGGTTCAGCTGCATGTTGCCACCCGCGAAGCGGTTCTTCAGACCGACTTCGTAGGAGGTCATCTTCTCCGGTTCGAACGGTACGAGGCCGAAGCCGTAGCCGCCCTGGCGATAGCCGCTGGCAACGGTTGCGTAGGCCTTTGTCGTGCTGGCAATGTCCGCTTCCAGGCCAAGGCGGTAGTCGAAGTGCTTGTCCTTGATGGTCGCGATCGGGCCGGTGTAGTCGGTGCTGTCGTCGTTGGCCCCGGTGATCTTCTCCCAGGTATAGCGCAGGCCCGCGATCGCGCGCAGACGGCTGCCGAGCGGTATGGTGACTTGCCCGAAGATGCCGTCGGTCTGCGAATTGCGGATTTCGGCCTCGTAGGATTCCGCCGGTGCAAGATCGGCCGCGATGCAGCCTCCCGCCGGGGCAGGGCCGGGCGGAAGGCCATCGGGCACCGAATTGTAGCCCGGCGCGGGGATCACGTAATTCCCCCCGGTGTCCTGGCAGGCGCCAGAGATCGTCTGCTGCACGTTGTGGTTCTTGTAGTGATAGAACCCGAGGTTCCATTCCACCGGCGATCCGGCCTGCGAGGAATAGCGGACCTCGACCTGTTCCTGCCGGGTCAGCTTGGGATCGAAGGCATAGCCGAGCGAGCCGCCGAATGCGCCGAGCGATACCCCGGACGTCCGCTGATACGAGGGGATCAGGCGCAGGGTGCCCGGGCCGATGTCCGCAGAGATGTCGGCCCAGTATTTCCAGTAGTTTATCCGCTGGAAGCCGACCGACACGTCCATCGTGTCGCGATTGCCCGCAAGGATGTTGGCGATCGGCACCGCGCCCGGCCCCTGTCCGCGCAATGCGGTATGCTCGATACCGAGCATGACGCGCACCGCATCGCCGGGTTCCCACAGCAGCTTTGCGCGGCCGGCATAGGACTTGTTGTCGTCATGCCCGTTCGACATGTAGCCGTCGCGGGTGATGCCCGCCCCGGCCACGCGCAGCGCCAGCGTCTTGCCCAGCGGCACATTGATCGCACCTTCCCCGTGGAACAGCGAGTAATTGCCGACCTCGCCCGAAAGGTATCCCTCGGTCACGCCGATCTGCGGATCCTTGGAGATGACGTTCACGACGCCGCCCACCGAGTTGCGGCCGTAAAGCGTGCTCTGCGGGCCGCGCAGCACTTCGACGCGGGCAAGGTCGTAAAAGCCGACCGAGGCGTTCTCGGCGCGGCTCGAATAGGCACCGTCATAGTTGGTGGATACCGCGCCCTGCCCCATCTGCGGCGGCAACGACAGGCCAAGGCCACGGATGGATACGATGAACCCGCGCGCCGCGCCCTGCACCGTCACCGCCGCCTCGTTCTTGAGCACGTCGTCGATCTTCGTCGATCCGTTCTCGGCGATCCGGTCGCCCTGGACGACGCTGACGGCGATCGGCGTGTCCTGGATCGATTTGGCAAACTTGTCGGCCGTGACGATGATTTCAGGTATGTTCGCCGACGGTGCCTTCCGGTCATCCGTCGCATCCTGGGCATAGGCCGGATGCGCGCAAAGAACCGTCGTCAGCAAAAGCGCGATGCGCCTGCTCCCCATCTTCCCCTCCATGTTTACCGCCTTGTGGCGGCTTCGTTACCCAGGAGGCTAGGACGGGAGCACGGCGCAGAACAAATCGAATAATCGGGAGCGAACCTATCGAGCCAGCCGGATCAGAAAGCCGCTGCGCGCCTGCCCGGAACAGCCGAACAGGGACCGGGCGACGCTGGCGGTGGAGACCAAGAACAGACGCCCCACCAGAGCCGCCCGGCCCCTGCCGTTCCCGCTGCGGGGAACCTGTGCATTCACGTCACCAGGCGGTGGCGCCGGCATCCACCGCTATGTCCGCGCCGGTCACGTAGCGCGCCTCGTCGCTGGCGAGCCATGTGGCGCACCAGGCGATGTCCTCCGGCTCGCCAAGCCGCTTGAGCATGTTCTTGGCGAGCACCTGGCGCTGGAAACCCGGATCGGATTCGATATGCCGACGGGTCGCGGCGGTGAGGATGAAGCCGGGCGCGATCGTGTTCGCACGGATGCCGTGCGGCGCGCCCTCCATCGCCAGCTGGCGCGTCATCGCCTGCACGCCGCCCTTGCCAGCGCAATGCGCCAGGGCCGGAGACCCCTCCAGCGCATGGCGCGCATTGGCCGAGGCGAAATTGACGATGCTCGCCGATCCGCTCGCCTTCAGCCAGGGCCAGGCCGCGCGCGTGGGAAGGAACACGATGTCGAGTTCACCCGTCAGCGTACGCCTCCAGTCGGCGTAGCTCAGATCCTCGATCCATGCGAAGACCGCGAAAGCGGCGGCGTTGAGCAGAACGTCGATGCGGCCATGTTCCTCTCCGATCCGGCGGAACAGCGCCTGCGTCACCGCCTCATCGGTGAGATCGCAGGCGTAGTCTGCCCCTTCGCGATCGATGCCGATGACGGTCGCGCCTTCCTGCCGGAAGATGCGCGCGCAGCCCGCGCCGATGCCGTTGGCCGCACCGGTCACGACGGCGACGCGGTCCTGAAGGCGATCACCCATGAGCCACCGCCCGCCGGTCCGGCCCTGCGCCGTTGCGGCGCGAAGCGATCAGCGCAATGATCACACCGCCCAGCGCGGCGATGGACAGCACCATGAACGCGCCCAGCAATCCGCCCGTCTTCTGCCCTGCGAACGTGACGACGACCGGCGAGAGGAACTGGCCAAAAGCGAAAGCCGACTGCCAGAAGCCGGTGCCGCGCCCGCGGATCTCGAACGACAGGATCGACATCGACCACACCAGCAGCGTCGGCAGCAGCAGGCCCGCACCGATCTGGTTGACGAAGCATCCGGCCAGGAAGCCAACGACCGTGCCCGCCTTGGCCATCAGCATGAAGCCGAACGACAGCAGCGCGAATTCGACCAGAAGCAGCCGACCGACCGGCCACTTCGAACCGATGCGCGAGTAGATGAACGTCCCCAGCGGCACGCCGATCGATGCGATCGAGGTGAGGAAGCCGCGCTCGGCCGGGCTCGTCAAGCCCAGTTCGGCAAGGCCGCTCGGCGCCTGGATCTGCACGGTGTAGAAGAACACCGAGCCGTAGACAGTGATCGCCACGATCATCGCCATCGTCGCCCAGGGAAAACCGGCCCACGAACTGTTGTGCGGCGCATGGTTCGCCTCGTCGTCAGGACGGGTTTCGCCGGCCGGCTCCCAGGTGAACTTCCAAACCAGCGCGAACATGACCAGCGCCGAAGCATAGGCCCAGAACGGCGTGCGCCAGCCGCTTTCGCCCATGATCCCGCCAAGGTTGAAGAACAGCAGCGCCGACATCGAGGCGAACGCGGTTTGCGCCGCCAGCCACTTGTCGCGCGAAGCGCCCTTGTAATAGTCGGCGATCATCGTCGTCGAGAGAACGTAGATCAGCGCCTCGGCAATGCCCACGCCGACGCGCGAGATGAGGATGTGCGTCAGGTCGCTCAGGAACACCGGCGCCACGCCCACCACCGCATAGAGCAGGAACGAGGCCAGCAGCAGGCGACGACGGCCGAAGTAATCCCCCAGCATCCCCGCAAACGGGCACAGCAGCGCCACGCACAGCGAGGGGAACGTCAGGATCATCGGCACCCAGTATTCGTGATTGGGCACGCCTTCGAACTGCGCCATCAGGTTCGGGATGATCGGGGTGAGCAGCACCACCGCCATCGTCGTGAGCGTGATCGGCAGCAGCAGCGATATGCCGGTCATGAACCCGGCCTCATGGTGTCGAGACATTCTTCTCCCTTTCGCCGGTCATAGCCCGCGCTGATACTCATCGGACCCGCGCGGGTCCGCACTGGAAATGGAGGGGCGCGGCGGGAACAAGTCCAATCGATATTGCCGCAAGGCAGCTATCGACCGGGCGGGACCCCGCGCCCCGCCAGTTCAGAACTGCGGCACCTGCTGCTCGCAGTTGCAGTTGTTGTAGGTTTCGCTGAAGGTGTAGTAGGGACGCGGCAGGTTCGGCCAGATGACCGCGGCGCGCTGCGGGCTATACGCCGGATAGCTGTAGAGCGGCTTGCGGAAGCCCTCAGGGAAGCCGGCCCGCTCACCCGCCTCGCCACCGAGCGCCTTCAGCGGGCGGCCGAGCGCCAGATCGCCCAACTGTGCATTGGCCTGCTCCAGCATCGATTCCGGCAGGTTGGGCACGAAGTCATAGGCCATCTGAAGATGCCAGATCTTCCAGACGCCGTTCTCCTTCACGAAATCGCCGCCGTACTTCTCGAAGAACAGCATCGCCTGGAGATGGATCTTGCCGTTCTCATAGACCGGCATCACTCCCGTACCCGGCGAATACCATGCGCCCTGCGCCGTCTTGCCGTCACCGGAGATCTCGATCACCGGCGTCGTCGAAGTGTGCATCACCCATTCCGCGCCGGCTCCGAAGAACTTGGGATCGGTGGTCACCTTGGGATCGATGGCGGCCAGCTTGCCCTGGGCCGTCTGCGCATCCTTCTGGCTGTTGAGGCCATAGGCGTTGCGGATCGTATCGAGGCCGTACATGACCCAGGCCGGGCTGCCGAACGTGGCGGTGGAGGCGAACCTGCCGTCGCGATTCACCCAGTAATTATCCAGTTCCTCCAGGTTGCGGCCTGCAGCATGCATGAACTCGTGACGGCTCATCAGGTTCTGGATGGCGATCGTGTCCGCAGCCCGCTGACCGGGCGACAGCTCAGGGCGGCCCTTGGCCACTTCGGCATCGGACTTGAGCGGCGCGAAGTCCATGCGCGGCTCGGTCTCGGCGGAAAGCGCGGCGGTGGTCAGCGACAAGGCGGCGGCAGTTCCGAGCGGCAGCAGATAACGGGCCTTCATATCCAATCCTTTCAGTTGTTCTCGGCGCGTCCCCTGCGCGCATGGGTGATCGGGGTTGTGACTCATTTCCAGAAGAGGGCAGGTTTCCTGCGGCGTCGGCGCATGTCCCACCACATCTGCAGTCCGGTGACGGACAGGACGATCAGCGACAGCCCGCACAGCACGCTCAGTATCCGCCCGGTCCAGCCGAAGAAGTAGCCGGCGTGCAGATCCTGCAGGATGTAATGGAAATCCGCGGGACGGGGAGGATCGATGACCACCCTGCCGGTTCGGGCATCGAGCTTGATCTGCGGACTGCCCGGAGGCCCTCCGGTCCCGGCGACCAGAGTGATCCGATCACCGGACAGATCGACCTGCAGGTTCCTGGTGCCCAGCCCCGGTTGCTGCCGTGCCGCATCTGCGATGCGCGCGATCATCCGTGCCAGCTCCGCATCCGAAGGCATCGGCTGCACCGGCGCCGGGCGGCTCGGCTCGTGCCCCGGCGGGTGTTGCCCCAACCGCATCATGTCGAGATGAAGCAGCACACCGGTAAGAGCGATGAGAAAAAGGAACAGTCCTGCGGGCAAGGCAAGCCAGCGGTGCCAGCGCCGCATGACGATCATTTCGCCGCGTCTTTCATCTTCGCCGCCATTTGGCGATCGAATTCGCGGAACTCGGCGATGGTCAGCTTTCCGTCGCCATCGATGTCGATGCCGGGAGGGGCGAGGTTCTTCTGATAGTCCTCGAGCGTGACATAGCCGCGCCCCTTCTCGAAGCCCTTGAAGGAGGTTTCAGGCAGGCCCTGTGCCTTCCACTCGGCTTCGGTCATCCGGCCGTCACGGTCGGCATCGACCTGCCGGGCCAGTTCGGTCATGTCAGGATTGTGCGAAGCATCGCCCTGCATCGGCGGGGCCGCGTCAGCCTCGCCGGAAGTTGCCGATGCTTCGGCCATGGTGTGTTGCTGCCCGCAGGCCGCCAGCGCGACCATGCCGATCATGATGAAGAACCGGGTGCTGTTCACGGCAATCCTCTCCCTTATTGTTTCCGGCCGGTTCGCCGGTGTTCAGAATTTGTAGCCGACCGAAAGGACGGCCGTTCGCGGCGCCGTGACGAAGCGGCGGTAGGCTGGGAAGACGTATGTTGTCTGGGCCTTATCTTCGATGTTCCTGACGTTGGCGCTGATCGTGAAGCCGCCGACCTCGTAGCGCAGGCTGGCATCGGTGCGGGTGTAGCCCTTCTGATAGGCGCCTGGCAGGTACTGCTCCGGCGTAACGTAGTACCCGGTGGACAGATGAGAGTTCACGCCGACGGTCAGCATGCCGCCACCGATAGCAATGCCCTGCTCGAAGCCGATATTGCCCGACCAGTCGGGCGAATTCTGCAATTGCGCGCCCTTCAGGTTCACCTCGCCCTGGTTCACGAACGGGCTGTTCGGCAGCACCGTGTCGCCATACCTGGCATCGAGATACGTGACCGATGCGGTAAGGCGGCCATGCTTCCAGGGCGCCAGTTCCAGTGATACCTCGGCCCCCTTGATCTTGGTCGGACCAGCATTGTGGATCACCGAGAACGTCGCCGTCTCCGCACGATCGGCGATGTTCAGTTCCTCGAAGACGCTGAACTGGTAGTTCTTGTAATCATAGTGGAACACCGCAGCATTGAAGAGAACCCGGTCATCGAAAAGCGTGTTCTTGACGCCGATCTCGATCGCCTTGAGGGTTTCCGGCTTGAAGGCGATCGGCGGAAATGTCGGCGAGATGCCGCCCTGCTTGAAGCCGGTAGAGTAGTGCGCATAAAGAAGCGACGCCTCGGCCAGGTCGTATTCCACGCCCAGCTTATACTGGGTCGAACTCTGTTTCTGGGCGAATTCGTACGTGCCTGCATCCTCGCCACCGATCGCGATGGCATAGCCTTGCGCGATCTTGTCCTGGCTGACCCGCAGTCCGCCGGTGACCCGCAATGCATTGGTCAGCGCGTATGTAATCTGTCCGAAGCCCGCTATGGTATCGCCCGGCTGGAAGGCGTTGGAGAGCGTGTAGGCCTGCCCGTCATTGGTCGCGCCGGTAGTTTCCAGCACATAGCTATCGGGATCGGACTTGAGGTAATAGAAGCCCAGAACGTACTGCAAAGGCCCTTTGCCGTTCGAAGCGAGGCGAACTTCAATCGACTTATAAGTCGCGCCTGTAGTCTGGTCGGAATAGTTGTCGTTGTCTTCGACCGTATAAGTCGGGCCGACGAAGGGCAGGACCGAGCCGAACAGGAAGCTGCTGACAAGCCGGTTCTGCGAACGCGAATAGCTTGGCAGCAGCGTGAGCGTCGCCGGGCCGAGGTCGGCGTCGATCTGGGCGGAGAACGTCTCCGCCTTGCGCCGGATGTAGCCCGGTACGTGCTCGGCGTCGTTCGACCAGGCATTGCCCGGATCGGCCTGCACCCATCCATTCGGGAAGCGCTGGATCGGCACCCCACCGGTGAACGGCGGGCCATCGGTGATGGACGGGTCGAAGTTGGTGAAGAAGTACGGCGGCGGGAATGTCAGGTTGCCTGCGGAACCGGCGACCGGAACCGTGTTGGCCCCCTTGCCGCGAGCGCGATAGACGTCGCCCTTGAGCACTATGCGCAGCCAGTCGGCGGGCTCCACCAGCAACTTGCCGCGCAGGCCCCAGTTGTCGGAATCATAAGATCCGTCGTCGACGAAGCCGTCGCGCTTTTCGCGGTAACCGGCGAAGCGCAGAGCAACCGCATCGCTCACCGGCACGTTGACAGCGCCTTCGCCCCGCACGTGATCGTAGTTGCCGAACTGCGCCGTCCAGTATCCGCTCAAACCTTCCGTCAGCGATGGATCGCGGGTGATCACGTTGACGATGCCGCCCGAGGCATTGCGACCGTAGAGCGTACCTTGCGGCCCACGCAGCACCTCGACGCGCGAGATGTCATAGGATGCGCTCTGCACCGATTCCGTGCGACCGTTGTAGGCACCGTCCACCATCAGCGCGATGGCCGGGTCAGCGAACGTCGGATCGATCGAGGAGCCAACACCGCGAATGTAGATCTGCGCGCCCTGCGCCAGCCCCTGCACTTCGACACCAGCGACATTCTTGAGCACGGCATCGAGCGAACCCTGCGCCTTGCGCTGGATTTCGTCACCGCTCACCGCAGAAACCGACAGCGGCGTGTCCTGGATAGTTTGCTCGCGCTTCTGGGCGGTCACGATGATCTCGTTGATCCGCCCGCTGTTTTCCTCGTCCGTAGCTTGTCCGAACGCTGCGCCGGGAAGCGCTGCCAGCATCACTGCAACCGCTCCCACCGATGCGCCAAAAAAAGTGCTGCGCGCCATCAGATCATTCTCCCCACATTTATATTGGCGCGGAACGTGGGCGAGCCGCAGGCATTCGTCCAATTGAAACGCTCGAACTCTTCCTATCCATTTTTCGGTTGCATCGCGAGCGCCGAGGCATGCGATGGAGGTACCAAAGGGGGACAGGACTTTGAAGGCGCGCGCTACTGGATCGGATGTTGCCCGGCTGGCGGGTGTCTCGAAATCGGCCGTGTCCCGTGCCTTCACCGGCGGGCTGGTGTCGGAGGAGGCGCGCCTGCGCATTCTCGACGCGGCGCAGCGGCTCAAGTACAGGCCGAGCAACACCGCCCGCTCGCTGACGACGCAGCGTTCGCGCATGATCGGCATCGCCGTCACCCACCTCGACAACCAGTATTATCCTGAGGTGATCGAGAAGTTCTCCGACCGTTTCGCACAGTCTGGCTACCGGCTGCTGTTGTTCGTCACTCATGGCGAGGCGGACCTCGACCCGATGCTGGACGAACTGCTAGGGTACGGCCTAGACGGCGTGATCCTCGCCTCGTCTAGCCTTGCCAGCCGGGTCGCGGCAGAGTGCCGGGAGGCGAACGTCCCCGTCCTGATGTTCAATAACATTGACCCCAGCGGGGCAACCCCAGGGATTTCAGCCGACGAAAGCGCGGGCGCCGCACTCATCGCGCGCTATCTAGCGGCGACGGGACACGAGCGTTTCGGTGTGATCACGGGGGTTACCCAGAGTTCGGCCAGCATCACCCGGCTCGCCAGCTTTCGCCAGGCGCTGCACGCCGCTGGCTTGCCGCCTCCCAAGGTCCGCTCGGGCAAATACACCTTCGAGGGGGCCATCGCCGCAACTCACGCCCTGCTGGACGAGGCGACTGCGCCCGACGCGCTGTTCTGCGTCAACGATCACATGGCGCTCGGCGCGCTTCATGCATTGCGCGATCGCGATCTGGTTCCCGGGCGCGACATCTCATTAGTAGGATTCGACAACGTGGCGATCGCACGCTGGCCGGTGTTTTCCCTGACGACGCTGGCGCAGCCTGTCGATCGCATGGTCGACGCGGGCTGCTCTGCGCTACTGCAGGCCATCGCCGGTCGGCCCGCGCTCGAGGGAACCCAGACTTTTCCCGGCGAACTCATCGTGCGCGGCAGCGCCCGCATCGCGCCCGGCGTCCTGACGCTCGACAGCGGCGAGCGGGTCTGGCGGGGCTAGGGCCGCAAAGCGCCACCGCTCGGAAAAGACGGTGGCTGCGTAGTTGCTCCCTTCAGAACGGCTCGTTGAGCCGCATCAGCGCGCCTTCGAGCAAGGCCTTGTGCTCTTCGGGCGGGCGATGCTCCAGTTGCAGGCGGCCGATCCCGACGCTGCTTTCGATGACGTCGCGGCAACGCTCGAACCGGCGATCCTCATAGGCAGCCAGCGCAGCATCGACGGTATCCGCCCTGGCCAGTTCCTCCGCCAGCACCAGTCCGCTCTCCACCGCCATGCCGGCGCCGGAAGCGAGATGCGGGGTCGTCGCGTGAACCGCGTCGCCCACCAGCACTACCCGCCCGTTGCTCCAGGGGCGAGGCTGCAGAGCCGCGGCGAGCGGGCGATAGTTGATCCAGTTGTCGCGCGTCATGTTGTCGCGAATCCAGCCGGCATTCCCACCGAATTCGGCGAGCAGGCCCTCCAGCGTCGTGAACAGTTCCTCGTCGTCCATGAAGCTTTCGCGCTCTTCATGCCGGGTCAGCATCCACATGTAGACGTTGTCGGGACTGCACGGCGTGATACCGCAGGGATTGTCGTGGCCGAGGAAGAATTCGCCCGCATCGAGCCCCGGCGGCTTGCGGATCGAGATGCGCCAGCACCCCTGCCCCGTCGGTTGCGGCGGCCCCATGTGCGGAAATGCCAGATCACGGATGCCGGAGGCCACGCTGTCTGCGCCGACGACAAGATCGTAGCGCCCCGTGCTGCCGTCCGACAGGGTCGCATCGATGCCGCCCTCGACCTCGTCCAGCGCCGTCACCGTCAGGCCAAGCCCGATGGGAATCTCCAGCGCCCGGACGCGGTTCTGCATGATCCGGTGCAGCACCGGGCGCATGATGCCGCCGGTCGCGGGAAGCCCTTCCTCGATGACCGGCTCCTCCAGATCGTGGAGGTGCGTGCCATCGAAGCGGAACAGCCGGGTCTTGTTGGTAATCGCCCCGGCCTGCTTGATCTCGTCGAGCAGGCCCAGGCGCCGATAGGCGCGCAAGGTCGGCCCGGTGATGGTTATGCCGGCGCCGTAGACCCGCCATTCCGGATCGAGGTCGATCAGGTCCACCCTGACGCCGCGCTCCGCAAGGCTGATGGCCGTCGCCATGCCGCCGATCCCTCCGCCCACGACAAGCGCCGTGGCGATGCTGCTGATGCTCTCCCTGGTCATGCCGCAAGACCTAGCGAGACCGCGCCGCCGCACAAATTCGAAGTGTGGATGGCTCATCATCCATACAATCGGTGTGACCAAACCTGCACGCTTGGCTAGCCCGGCCCCAAGAACAGACGCAATTTGGGAGGCAGCGCCATGCGCAAACAATTCATCACATGCTCAAGTCTCGTCGTCCTCGCCTTTTCGGGCGTGGCCTGCGGCGCCCCCGCTTTGGCGCAAGAGGCCGCCGATGCGCAGGCGACCGACAATGCGGGCGACAATGCGGGCCTCGGCGACATCATCGTCACCGCCCAGCGCCGCACCGAGACGCTGCAGAACGCCGGGATCGCGATCGACGCCGTGGGCGGCGCCAACCTGATCCAGAAGGGCATCACCGAGGCGGATGCGCTCAACAAGGCAGTACCGGCGCTGACCGTGACCAATGGCGGCGGCTCCAATACCTCGATCTTCCTGCGCGGCGTCGGCAACGTCACCAATTCCAGCTACAACGACCCGGCGGTCACCCCCAGCTACGACGGCGTCGTCCTTGGCCGTGCAGCGGGCGCCTTCGGTGCAGCGTTCTACGATCTCGCGCGCGTCGAGGTACTCAAGGGACCACAAGGCATCCTCTACGGGCGCAACGCGACGGGCGGCGCAGTCAACATCCTGCCCAACCGGCCCGAACTGGGCACCAACCATGGCGGCTTCACCCTGTCGGCCGGTAATTACGATGCGGTCAGCGCCGAGGGCTTCGCGAACCTCGCCATCGGCGACAACGCCGCGCTGCGCGTCGCCGCCACGCGCCAGTACCATGACGGCTACAACCGCGACGGCAGCGACGACCTCAACCGCACGGGTCTTCGCGCGCAGTTCCTGTTCGAACCGACCGACAAACTGAGCATTCGCCTCGGCGGCGACTATACCCATGTCGGCGGCGTTGGCTCGGGCGCCAGCTACATAGGCGCGTTCACGCCGGGAGCGGATGGCTACACCTTCGCGTCATCGGGTCTCGATTCGTCGGAGGGCATGAACACCGATGCCGCCAACGCCTATCGCCAGACCCAGCTCGGCGCGCCGGGCTTCGGGTTCCTGACCGCGATGAACGAGCAGCAGTACAGCGACAACACATATTGGGGCGTCAATGCCGAGGTCACGCTCGACACCGGCATCGGCACGCTGACGATCCTGCCCGCCTATCGCAAGTCGGACGCCGAGAGCCTGTTCTACGGCCCAGCCTTCAACACCGCATACACCAACGAGCAGGACCGCCAGGTCAGCCTCGAAACTCGCCTCTCCGGTACGGCGGGCATGTTCGACTACGTGATCGGCGGGTTCTTCTTCGACGAGAAGATCCGCAACGTCGGCGTCTACAATCAGGAATTCGTGCTGCCGATCCAGCACTACACGCACAAGACGCAAAGCTGGGCCGGGTTCGGACAACTGACCGCCAACCTCAGCGACAAGTTCCGTCTCACCGGCGGCCTGCGCTACACGCGCGACAGGAAATCGATCGACGGGCTGATCAACAACTTCATCGCCTTCTGCGGTGGCATTCCGGCAACGACACCACCGGATTCGTTCGAGGCCGGATGCGCGACGCCGGGCAACATTCCGAACTTCCCGAACTTCACTTCGACCGGCGATACGGTGAATTGGCTGATCTCCAACGGCTACATCGCCAGCGGCAGCACCGATACCGCCAACGATCAGGTCTATCCGCTGCTGAGCGGCACCGGGCTGGTGCTCAAGACCTATTACCCGGTCGTCGATTCGGGCAGCTACAGCCGCGTGACCTGGAAGGCCGGCGCCGAGTTCGACGTTGCCCCGCAGTCACTGCTCTATGCCTCGGTCGAGACCGGATACCGCGCCGGCGGCTTCCAGCTTTCGGAGGGCAACCCGAGCTACAAGCCCGAATTCATCACCGCCTACACGGTCGGCTCCAAGAACCGCTTCCTCAACAACAAGATCCAGCTCAACCTCGAAGCATTCTACTGGAAGTACAAGGATCAGCAGATCAACTACTTCACCGTGTCGCCCGACAGCGTGCTGATCAACACGATCGACAATGCCGGGCGCGCGGACATCAAGGGCTTCGACATCGACCTGATGGCCAAGCCCCTGCACAACACGACACTGTCGGCGAAGGTCCAGTATCTCGACACCGAGTACAAGCAGCTCACCCTCGTCACCGCCAGCCCGCGCGACAACATCAACTGCTCCTCCAGCCAGACCGGCGATACCCTGAGCGACGGCACGACGCCAATCCTCGCGTTCGACTGCTCGGGCCGTCCGCTGCTGTTCTCGCCGAAGTGGACGATCAACCTCGGCCTCGAGCAGATCGTGCCGGTCAGCGACAGCTTCGAACTCGTCGGCAACGTCAACACTTCATGGCGGTCCTCGCAGTACGGCGCCTTCGAATATCTCGATTTCGAGAAGATCCGTGCCTACTGGCTGACCGATGCCGGGCTGGCGCTGCGCCAGTCGGACGGCGGGCTGTCGGTCGGCGTCTACGTCCAGAACATCGAGAACAAGCGCCGGGTGGCGACGCCGCAGTCCTCGCCGATCGGCTTCGCGATCGCCCGCTACACCGCGCCGCGCACTTACGGCCTGCGCATCTCGGCCAGCTTCTGAACTCTCTCATCCTGAAAGGATCGATTACGTGAAAGTCCTCGTCACCGGAGCAGGCGGGTTCGTCGGCCGTCAACTCGTGCGCCGCCTCCTCGAAGCCGGGCACGAGGTCGTCGGCATCGACAGCCATGCGGGCGGCATTCCCGAGGGCGCCCGCACGGTCGGCGGGGACTTCGGCGACGCCGCCGTCCGCACCGAAGCGCTGGGTGACGGCTGCGACGCACTGGTCCATCTGGCGACCGTCCCCGGCGGCGCGGCGGAGGCCGATCCAGCGGCCTCCCGCCGCATCAATGTCGATGCGATGTATGATCTGCTGGAGGAAGTCGCGGCGCTGTCTCCGGGGCTGCGCGTCGTCTACGCCAGTTCGATCGCGGTGTTCGGCGATCCGCTGCCGGACCTTGTCGACGACCTGACGCCGTTGTCGCCCCGGATGATCTACGGCGGACACAAGGCGATGATGGAGCATGCCGTCGCCATGTTCTCCAATCGCGGCCTGATCGACGGGGTGACGGTGCGCCTGCCCGGTATCCTGGCCCGGCCGAAGGGGCCTTCGGGCATGAAGTCCGCGTTCATGTCGAACCTGTTCCATGCCCTGCGCGCGGGCGAGCCCTTTATTTGTCCGGTGTCCGCCGAAGGCACCATCTGGGCGCAATCGGTCGCGCGCTGCGCCGACAACTTCGTCCACGCCCTCACCCTGGATACCGCGCTGCTGCCGCCCACGCGCGCGGTGACGCTGCCGGCGCAATGCGTGACGATGGGCGCGTTGGCGCAGGAAGTCGCGCGCCAGTGCGGCGTGTCCGCGCAGCTCGTGACCTACGCGCCCGACGCCGCGCTGGAGGCCGCCTTTGCCGCCCAGCCGCCGCTTTCGACCCCGGCGGCGGAACGCGCGGGCTTTGCGCATGACGGCGACGCTGCTACGCTCGTCGCCAGCGCCCTCTCGACTTTGGAATAGCCGAAGCAACATGAAGGGCGCGGGAGATGGCGATGCGTTTCGGGAGACTTGACCTCAACCTGCTCGTGGCGCTCGACGCGCTTCTGACCGAAAAGAGCGTCTCGCTCGCAGCTGATCGGTTGTGCCTGTCGCAGTCGGCGACTTCGAGCGCGCTGGGGCGGCTGCGCGAATACTTCGCCGACGACCTCCTCGTGGTGAAGGGGCGCAACATGATCCTCACCGCCCGCGCCGAGGAACTGATCGAACCGGTCCGCGTGGTACTCGAACAGATCCGCACGACGATCGCCATCGCACCCGATTTCGATCCCGCCTCCTCCGACCGGCAGGTGCGGATCATGGCCTCCGACTACTCCACGCAAGTCCTGCTGGCAGAAGCGCTCGCGGAAATCGGGCGCGAGGCGCCGAACATGCGCTTCGAGATCCAGCCGATGAACGATCACCCGATCGACACGCTGGAGCGCGGCTACGTCGATCTGCTGCTGACGATCGACTACGCCATCTCAGCCGACCACCCGAGCCTGATCCTGTTCGAGGACGACTACGTCGTCGTCGGCTGGGAGCAGAACCCGGCGATGCAGGGCACGATGACGCGCGAGGCCTATTTCGAACTGGGCCACGTTACGGCCCGCTTCGGCAAGGCGCGCGTCCCCTCGTTCGACGACTGGTTCGTGCGGCGGCAGAAGCAGCAGCGCCGGGTAGAAGTCGTCGCGCCGACGTTCCTTTCGCTGCCCGGCCTCGTCATCAACACCAATCGTATCGCGACGATCCATCGGCGGCTTGCCGAGCAGGTGGTCAGGACGATGCCGCTGGTCATCCGCGAAGTGCCGTTCGACTTCCCGCCGATCCGCGAGGCACTGCAGTGGCACATCTCCAACGCCAACGACCGTCCCTTGCGCTGGGTGGTCGAGCGGCTCCAGACGATCGCATCCAGCAAGGTCGAGAAGCCCGCCAACGTCGTGCCCCTCGCCGTGCCGCAGCTGGAGCGTGACACGCTGGAAGCCGAGTACCGGATGAACCACGCCCAGTAAGCGCGAACGTCAGTCCGCCTCCCTCGCGTCGAAACCGGCGCGAGAGGCATGGATCGCGGTTTCGTGGGCGTTGACCCAGTCGATCATGCCACGCGCCCTGCCCGCCAGGTCTTGCCCCAGCGGGCTCAAGGCATAGCTGACGCGCGGCGGCACGTCGCGGCTCGCGGTGCGCTCCACGAAACCATCACGCTCCAGCGCGCGCAGCTTGAGCGTCAGGACGCGCTGCGACACCGCACCCTCGCTCGACAGCTCGGACAGCAGCCGCCGCAGCGCCGCGTGTCGACACGGGCCGCTCGCCAGTACCAGCAGCACGAGCGTCGACCAGCGATCCCCGAGCAATCCCATGACGCTGCGCACCGGCGCGTCCCGATCGGTGCCGTGCGCCGCCATATCCGCCGCCAAGGCGACGATCTCGGGCCGCTCCTGCGGGCGATCCCGAGCGTTGTCCGCATCGCCGCCCTTCATCGCGCCACCCCTTCCAAGGGTACAAAAAAGTGCCGTCTTCTCACCATCGCGCCGCACTTTATGACCGGCGACGACGGGGTCAACCAATGGCTCCACCATGGGAGAATTACATGGCTGTCGACGCCACCCGGCTGGACGGGAAAGTCATCATCATCACCGGCGGCGCAGGCGGCATAGGCTCCGCCACCGCACGCCTCATGGCCGGGCGCGGTGCCCGGATCGCGGTGGCGGACATCGCCTTCGAGGCCGCGCAGACCCTTGCCGACGAACTGCCGGGCGCGATCGCCCTCCGGCTCGATCTCGAGGACGAGGCCTCGATCGAGGCGATGGTCGCCGACACGGTCGCGCACTTCGGCCGCCTCGACGTGCTGCACAACAACGCGGCGCTGCTGGGGCCGGACATCGCGCGCGCCGACAACGACGTCGAGACGATGCAGACCGCACTATGGGACCGCACGTATGCGGTGAACGTGCGCGGCACCATGATCGCCTGCCGCGCTGCCCTGCCGCACTTGCGCGAGACGCGCGGCAACATCGTCAACACCGTCAGCAACCTCGCGCTGCAGGGGCACATGATCCAGGCGGCCTATTCCTCCTCGAAGGCGGCGGTGATCCAGATGACCCGCGCCATCGCCGCGAGCCACGGCCTCCACGGCATCCGCGCCAACGCCATCGCCCCGGGCATGACGATGACCCCGGCGCTGCGCGAAGCCTTCCCGCCGCCTTTACGCGTCGCGGTCGAGGACGAGACCCTGCGCGACGTTCTCGGCGCGCCCGAGGACATCGCCGAGGCCGCCGCCTTCCTCGCCTCGGACGCGGCGCGCAACATCACCGGCCAGGTGCTCGTCGCCGATGGCGGCTGCGCCAGCCACATTCCCGGAATCGCGCAGTTCCGGGCCTTCTTCTCGGGAGAGCATTGATGAGCACTTACGACATCGTCGTCATGGGCGCGGGCCACAACGGCCTCGTCGCGGCGGCCTACATGGCGAAGGCGGGCAAGAAGGTGCTCGTCCTCGAACGCAAGCCCCACTACGGCGGCGGCGTTTCCACGCGCGAGCTGATCCAGCCCGGCTTCTGGCATGACGAGCACTCCAACGTGCATATCATGATCCAGGGCAATCCGATGCTGCGCGAGGACGAACTGGGCCTGCTCGGCAAGTTCGGGCTGGAATACATCTACCCCGAACTGCCCCACGCCTCGATCTTCGAAGACGGCACGATAGTGCGTTCGTGGCGCGACCTCGACCGCACCTGCGAGGAGATCGCCGCATTCTCTCCGAAGGATGCGGAAGCCTATCGCAAGTTCGCGCAGGCGAGCATGGCGGCCCTGCCCATGTTCATGTCCGGGCTCTATGCCCCGCCGTTCCCGATGGGCGCCTTCGTGGCGATGATGGACCAGTCGGACGAGGGCCGCTTCCTGCTCGACGTGATGCAGCGTTCGGCGCTCGACGTGGTGAACCAGTACTTCGAAAGCGACCTGCTGCGCATCCACATCGTGCGCATGGTGACCGAGAACCTGCAGATGCCCGACGAACTGGGCACCGGCATGGGCGCATTCCTGATGCCGGGGATCATCCACGCCTACGGCTGCTCGATGCCCAAGGGCGGCTCGGGCCAGTTGAGCCATGCACTCGTCCGCGCGATCGAGCATTTCGGCGGCGAAGTGCGCTGCAACGCCGAAGTGCGCCGGGTGATCGTCTCCGGCGGCAAGGCCACCGGACTGGAACTGACGGACGGAGAGACCTTCACCGCCCGCGACGGGGTGATCGGCGCGATCCACCCGCATGTCCTGCGCAAGTTCGTCTCGGAGACCCCCGAACCTGTCCTGCAGCGCGCCGAGCGGGTGACGCAGTCCACTTTCTCGATCAACCTCACGCATCTCACCCTCAAGGAGCGGCTCAGGCTCAAGGTCGGCAACGAGACCAATGCGATGATGACCGAGCTGATGGACTTCTACACCGTGCGCGACATGTGCCTGGAGTATGACAAGCTGCGGCGCGGCGAAGTGTCCGAGCGGCTGATCGCGGGCGGCGACAACACCATTTTCGACCCCAGCCGCGCGCCCGAAGGCGCGGGCGTGTTCTACGGCGTCAACTTCGCGCCTTACGACCTCTACCCGGACGGACCCGGATCGTGGGACGCGCGCAAGGAGGAGATCGCCGACAAGGCGCTGGGCCAGTACCGCAAGTTCTATTCGAACCTCACTGACGACAACATCACCGGGCGCCTTATCCGCTCTCCGGTCGACCACGAGCGCGACAGCCCGGCGAGCTTCCTCAAGGGCGACATCCACGGCTGCGCACCGTTCTTCTACCAGTCGGTCGCGCACCGGCCGACGTCGGACCTCGGCTCGCTGCGGGTGCCGGGGATCGAGGGGCTCTACCTCGTCGGGCCATTCATGCATCCGGGCGGCGGCGTCTTCGGTGCCGGGCGGGCCACCGCGATCCAGATGATGGACGATCTCGACATCGAATACGACAAGGTCTGCGGGAGGCCAGTGTGATGAGCAGTGTGATGAGCGACGCGAAGAAGAAGGCGCCGGTGATGAAGATCCTCGACGCGCAGGACAAGGAACTGATGGCGGTGCGCAAGTTCGAGCGCGACGGCGACAACCTCGTCATTCGCGGCAAGATCTTCGGCGCCATGCCGATGGTCGCCAAGGTGACCCCCGCCGAAGCCCGAGCCGCGCTCAAGTTGCTCGATGCGAAGACCATCTGGTTCCTCCTCACCCTGCTGTTCCGCAAAGGCGGATGAACCGGTAGGCGGGGCGCTTGCACGCATCACGCAGGACGACGAACACGCGATCTGAT
>JASGGD010000084.1:0-19627 GCA_047605225.1 Novosphingobium sp. | reverse complement strand
GTCCGGCTAGGCAGCAAGCTGCCAAGCCTTCCGGCCCTCCCGCAGGCGGGAGGGCGTGATCTTCCTTCTCCCCTCCCGCTTACGAGAGGGGGCGGGGTGGGCTGGGCAAAAACTGCGGTCACCTGGGAAACTGCTGCACTGCAGCATAGTTTCATCCCCATGATCGACTTCATCGAGAGCCACATCGCGGGCCTTCCGAACTGGGCCGAGAGGCCCGTGGTCGCCATCATCGCCGCGCTGATCGGCGTGGTGCTGGCGCTGATCGTCCACAAAGTGCTGTTCCGCGTTCTCGTCCAGGTAGCGCGGGGGAGCAGCAGCGACGCCGACGACCTCGTCGTCAACCGTCTCGAACGCCCGACCCGCTGGGCCTTCGTCTCGATCGGCGTGGTCTTCGCCGCGCGGGAGGCCCCGGCGCTGCAGGCGGTGTGGGAGCGCTTCGCCCCGTTCATCATGCCGCTGCTCACCGGCTGGGTCGCCATCGCCATCCTTCACGCCTTCATCGAGGCGATGATCCTGCGCGCCGACATCACCGTCGAGAACAACCGCAACGCGCGCCGCCGCCGCACGCGCCTCGGCATCATGAGCCGTCTTGGCACTTTCCTGATCGTGTTCCTGACGATCTCGGGCATGCTGGCCTCGATCCCCGGGGTGAAGGAGATCGGCGTCACCCTGATGGCTTCGGCGGGCCTCGCCGCCCTCGCTGTCGGCGCCGCCGCGCAGCCTGCGCTCAAGGCCCTGATCGCCGGCATCCAGATGGCGATGACCGAGCCGATCTCGATCGACGACGTCGTGATCCTCGACGGCGAATGGGGCCGCATCGAGGATATCCGCACCACTTACGTCGTCGTGCGCCTGTGGGACGACCGCCGCCTCGTCGTCCCCTCCAACCGCTTCCTCGAGGACACCTTCCAGAACTGGACCAAGACCACCTCGCAACTGCTGGGCACGGTGTTCCTCTACCTCGACCATGGCACCGAGATCGGCCCGATCCGCGAGGAATATACCCGTCAGATCAAGGCCCACCGCCTGTTCGACCAGCGCGCCCAGATCCTCCAGGTCACCGACTGCCGCGACCAGACCCTCGAAGTGCGCCTCCTCATGAGCGCCCGCGACGGGCCGACCCTGTTCGACCTGCGCTGCGAAATCCGCGAGAGCATGATGGACTGGATCCGCCGCGAAATGCCCGAAGCGCTCGCCCGCCGCCGCCAGTTGCAGGTCGCGCCGATGGAACTTACCCCTGCGCCGGCGATGGTCGAGGCGCTCACTGGCGGTATGGCCAACGGCGGCGACTTGCGATCCTCACACTGACGGCGTGATTCGAAAAAGGCGCTGCGGGCTGCCCCGCATTTGTACCGTTCTGTAAGTTTTTGGATATATTTCAGCTCTATATCACTGTGCCTGCAACAAATGTGGCGACCACGCCACAGCCCTGACCATGCGATGCTTTCTCGCATCACTGTGTCTTGAAACCGTCACATAACTTTGATTATGCCGATCCCGGCAGCGGGTTACGGGCTGCCGACGAAGACGGCCGTTGGCGGACGATTGTGCTTCCTCATAGCGGGATGATCCCGCGCCATTGACGCCCCGCAAGGGGCCAGCATGAGGTCGTGTTTCACATGCATAAGTATCGCCTGCTTGCCGCCACCGCGGCGAGCGTTGCCGTCGCTTGCGCGCTCGGTTCCACCCCGGCGCGTGCTCAGTCCACGGGCTCGCTGGACTTCGAGAACTCCGAGATCGTCGTCACCGGCAAGGTGGACAACGGCATCGCGGGCCTCAAGATTCCCGACACTCCCAAGGCCAAGCAGATCATGACGCAGGAGCTGATCGCCCGCCAGACCCCCGGCCAGTCGGTGGACGACATCATCAACATGATGCCCGGCGTCAGCTTCCAGAACAACGACGGCTACGGCTCCTCGGGCGGCACGCTGATGATCCGCGGCTTCGACGACAGCCGCATCTCGCAGACCTTCGACGGCATTCCGCTCAACGACACCGGCAACTACGCGATCTACTCGAACCAGATGCTCGACCCCGAGCTGATCGAGCAGGTCAACGTGAACCTGGGCACCACTGACGTCGACTCGCCCACCGCCTCGGCGTCGGGTTCGACGGTGAACTACCGCTCGATCGTGCCCGACCACGAATTCGGCGCGCGCATGGTCGGTACGCTGGGCGACTACAACAAGATGCGCATTTTCGGGATGATCAACACCGGCGACCTCAACTCGTCCGGCACCCGCGCGTGGTTCGCGGCCTCGAAGGACACGTATGACGTCGCCTACGGCGGTGTGGGCAAGATCGACAAGACCCAGCTGAACGCCAAGATCTACCAGCCGCTGGGCGACAACGGCGACTTCATCTCGATCGCCGGGCACTACAACGTCAACCACAACAACTACTATCCCTCGGTCCGCCTCGTCACCGACGCTTATCCGAACAACACCGGCGTCAATTCCAGCAGCTCGGGCCGTTTCCCGACCAGCAAGGCCGAGCGTGACGACTACTCGCTCGACAGCTGCTCGGCGGCTGACGGCGTCACCGGCGTGGCAGACGCGGCGACCACTTGCGGCGCTTCGTGGGAGTGGCGCTACAATCCGTCGCGCACCTGGAACATCCGCATGAACTCCAAGTTCACGCTGAGCGACCGCCTGACCCTGACCGTCGATCCCTATGTCCAGTACACTTCGGCCAACGGCGGCGGCACTGTGTCCGCCAAGGAAGGCTCGTACACCGGCACGACGGCCAACCCCGTCTCGGCGATCAGCGGCTACATCGGCGGCACCCCCTACTTCGGCGGCGTCGATCTCAACGGCGACGGCGACACGCTCGACACCGTGCTCCTGTCCGCCCCCAGCCAGACCGAGACCTGGCGCCTCGGCGTCCTCGCCTCGCTGATCTACGACCTCAGCGACACCCAGCGCTTCCGCGTCTCCTATGCCTGGGATCGCGGCCGCCATCGCCAGACCGGCGAGTTGGGTTACGTGAACAGCAACGGCTTCGCCTCGTCTTACTTCAACAATGACGATCCTCTGGTCGATGCCAGCGGCAACGTGCTGCAGAAGCGCGACCGCCTGTCCTACGCGATCCTGCACCAGATCTCGGGCGAGTACTCGGGCGAGTTCGGCGCGCTGAAGATCAACGCGGGCCTCGCGCTCAAGAACCTGCGCCGCAACCTCACGCAGAACTGCCTGACCACCAGTGCCAGCGGCAGCGTCACCTGCTTCGGAAGCAACGCCGAGGATCAGGCGACTTACGAGGCCTACCTGACCTCGCTCGGCACCGACTACACCGGCGCCATGCACAAGACGTTCTCGTACACCCGCGCCCTGCCGAACATCGGCGCGACCTTCGACGTCGCCCCGGCCGTCACCGCCTTCGCCAACTACTCGAAGGGCCTCCAGGTTCCGGGCACCGACAACCTGTACAACTCGTTCTACTACGACGGGGAGTCGGCGGCGAAGCCTGAGACTACGGACAACTTCGACCTCGGCGTGCGCTACCAGAGCGGCATCCTTCAGGGCTCGCTGGGCGGCTGGTACACGATTTTCAGCAACCGCCTGTCGTCCGCCTATGATCCGGACACGCAGACCTCGGTCTACACCAACCTCGGCCGGGTCGATCGCTACGGCATCGATGCCAGCCTTGCGGTGAAGCCGGACAGCCACTTCTCGGCCTCGGTGTTCTATTCGTACCTGTGGTCGAAGATCAAGGACGACGTCCAGACCGGCGCGAGCACTTACGCCGATACCTCGGGCAACATGGAAGGCGCCGTGCCGCACTATACCCTGGGCGGCCGCGTGCAGGGCGAGTTCGGGCCGCTGTCCGTCGGCGTCGAGGCCAAGCGCACCGGTGCGCGGTACTACAACGACCTGAATACCCCGGTCTACACCAGCGCCGGCGTGCAGGTCTACGGTGCCAAGGTTCCGGCCTACACCACCGTCAACCTCGACGCGCGCCTCAACGCCGCGTTCCTCGGCCTTGGCGAGAAGACCTACCTGCAGTTCAACGTCACCAACCTGTTCGACAAGTTCTACGTCGGCGGTTTCGACGATGCGGGCGTGTCCAACACCTCGACCGTCTATGCCTACATCGGCGCTCCGCGTACGATCTCGGGCTCGATCAACATGCAGTTCTGATCCTTTCCGGATCGGGGGAGAGGGGCGCTCCGGTTTCGGCCGGGGCGCCCTTTTTCATGGCTGCGCCCGGATTTCGTGCCGGACTTCGCGAACCCGGGCGGCGATCTGATCGAGGTGCTTGTCCCAGGTTCCGCAGCAGCCGCCGAAGATGTCCACCTGCGGATGGCGCCCGGCGAAAGCCGCGATGCGGTTGCCGAGATCGACGGGATCGCCTTCCTCCAGATGGCCGATCGAGCACAGTTCGATCTTGTCCCGGGCGCTGGCGTTGGGCCGCAGGCTGCGCACCCGAGAAGCCCAATCCCCTGCCTCGAAGGCAGGTTCGAACTCGATCGGGTGCGAGCAGTTGATGCCGTAATAGTCCGGCCGCGCATCGCCGGTTTCGGCATCCACCGTCTCGATCGCGTCCTTCAGGCTCACGCCCGACTTCAGCCGGTGATCGCCGTCGAGCATGAACGAGATGCCCAGCGGCACGCCGATGCGGGCGGCGGCGCGGGCGACGCCGATCGCCTCGGGCACGCCGTTGAAGGTCGCGGCCCAGACGAAGTCCACCCCGGCGCGCTTCAGGACCTCCAGTTGGAAGGCGTGGTAGTCCTCGGCTTCGTCGGCCGTGATTGTGCGGTTGAGGGCATAGGCATCGCCGCGCGGGCCGACCTGGCCGCCGATGAGCAGGCCGGGAAGCCGGTCGCGCCAGGGCTCGGCAACGTCGCGCAGGAAGGCGATGGACCGTTCGAGCGCATCGGCGAGGCCATCGCGCGAATAGCCCAGCTTCTCGGCCCAGTCGGGGCTGCCGCGATAGTCGAGGCCGGAGAGCATCGCCACGAAGCCATGCCGCGCCGCGACTTCGAGCACGGCTTCGTACATCGCCTTGAGGTCCGCCATCGCCGCCGGATCGTCGAGCAGCGGGTACATGGCGAATTCGGGCAGGTCGTGCCCGTGGCGGTACTGGATTTCGGTCTCCTGCCCGCCTTCGGTCAGGTAGAAGACACCCTGCTGCTGCGGAGCAAACTCGGCCATTCGGCGAACTCCCCCCTCACTGGTGGCGCGAACATACCCGATCGTGGCGGGGACCAGAAGCGGTAATCAGGCGGGCCGCAAGGTGACGCAGGTTTACACGGTTTACACGGTCCAGAGGGAAAAGTGTCACCTTGTGCAGCTTGGCGCTCCTGCCGGAAGAGGGCGCCCCAGGCCAGCCCCTCGTCACAGACCTCGGCGAACTGCGGCCCGAGCCGCGCGCGCAGGCGATAGGCCGACTGGCGAGACATCCCCACCTCCCGCGCCGCAGCCGCAACCCCTCCCGTCCGAGCCAGCGCCGCGACGAAGGCATGAACCCTAGCTCTGGTCCAACGATAGTCGGCGTTGCGCCGACGGGGCGATCTGGGCGTGCGAGGCTGGGTCATGCCGGGGAGGGTATGACGGGGCGGGGGATGTAGGAAAGTGGGGTGTTGTCGGCGAGCGATTTGCCCTTGCCGACAACGGATTAGTCGTTAGCTATTTCTGCACTTCCTTGAATCAAGGCAAGAACAGGTCGATATAGGAACGGTACTCTCCACGACGGAAGTGGTGCGCTCAATCGCTCAAAAAAGCCTATGGTTTCGAGCTGTGCGGCAATTTCAATCGTACTTCCGTCATCCATGTCCCATAGATTTTTCAAATTTGATAGTGGCTGTGTTGCCTTTTGTTCTTTTAGTGCTTCTATGTAGGGTCGAAGTGCTGGGTATTCAGCAAAAATAGTCTGCTCTAGTCGAGTTTTCGAGACTTCTGGTAGTGCTTCCTTGAAGGTTATCTGCTCAAAAAGTCTGCCGCCAAGTAATTGTTTTTCGCCGCGCTCAAGACGATTAATCTGCACGTCTCGGAGTTCGCTCATGAAATGAATGAGTTCTCTGGGGGCGGTAGATGAAATTGCGTCTTTGGTTCGTCCCAATATCCACCCAAAAGTCTTCGGTTTATTTGGTCCTGTTTCGACTTGATCTGGAAACATTAGGTTGAGGAATTTTTCTTGAGAATCAAAGTCGGCCAAAATTTCATCTGGATTTACATCGTAATATTCGCAAATTGATGCGTTGGCGATTGCCCTTCTTACGACGAGATTTGTGAGGTCTTCAGGGCTCCAGCTAATGTTTAGGGCGCGTTCAATGTGCCTGGCTTCGCGAAAACCTTCCTTAGTTATTTCACCCCAAATATCAGTTCGTAGAAATATTTTTGTAGCAATGTTCTTATGTCTTTTCGTGTCTAAGTAGAACTTGAAAAGTGCGCGAAGAGCAGAGGCCTCAAGCCCCGGCTTGTCGGCGAAGGCTACGTCCAGTCGATCCAGAACAATCCATAGCGAGTAACCGGATTCGAGAAGTGTCTCGCTAGCAAGCTCAAAAAGCTCGTCGACGGAAACTATTCCTTTTCGTGCTTGAGAAGCAGTCGGCTCTCGGAGCACAATACGACCTTTGACACCTGACGGCATACCAGAAGTTGGATCAATAGAGACTTCTGTTTCTACAGCTTCTGGTTTGGATAACGCGCGCACGTAATCCATAGCGTAGCGTAGAACTCGTCCAAGCGACCACCGAGCGGGGATGAGTTCAGCCTCTTCCAGTTTGGCAAAAAGCTCATCTATGTGGCGTCCTTCGATGCCATAATCTCGGATCGCGTGAGCGCAGAGAGTTAAGGCGTAAAGTTTCCACACACTGACAAATTGGAATTCATCGTAAGGGGGATCTTCGACAATATCTTTGAATGCAGGGGAGCCTTGAGGGTTCTCTCCGGGAACAAGAAGAATATTTCTATCAAAGAGTTCGTCTGCGCTTTGGGTTATTAAATTGTATATTGCGCTCTTTCCGCTACCTTTTGGTCCATAAACCACATCAACTTCGCCGTTGAAAACTTGGCTCCACTGCTCGGTTTCGACGAAATATTTGCGAAGATTTTCAGCTTCTTCTTCAGCTGTCCGGCGGCCAAATGTCGCTTGGCGTAAAACTTCGAGCGGCTGCATTTGAATGGTGTCACCTCAAAAATAACGTGCAGAATCTTGCCAGACCAAAGCAACATTGTCGCCAAGCAATTAGCGGTATTTCCAGACCTGGTGCCGGTACCCAGGGTGAATCTGAATCCGTTGGAATATCCGAAAGGCCCGTACACGCAGCGGACGCCAGTTAAAATTCTGAAATTTTACTTGCGATTGGGGGCTTATGTCGCCAATTCCCGGGAGCGCGAGGGCGATGGCCCTCGCATTTTCTCTTCTCCCTTCTTCCCTGCCTGAAACGACAAAAGCCCGGCCGCAACGGACCGGGCTTTTGCCTTGGCTGAAGGTTCGTATCGCGAGCGTGGGTTCAAGCCGCTCTGGATTGCTTCGCTACGCTCGCAATGACGAGGGGGGGAGGCAGCGCCGAAGTGGGGCGGTGACGCGGGAAATCTCGCGCCCCACCCGAACCCTCAGTGCTTCCGTTCGCGGGTGCTTTCCACCATGCCCGGGGCGATGAAGCCGATCGGCGTCACTTCCATGGCGCGCTTTTTCAGTTCGCCTTTCATGCGCTTGTATTCGGCTTCCATGTCCTCGGTCACGGTGGCGCGGCTGTCTTCGAGGGCTTCCTCGAAGTCGGCCATGGTCACCGCTTCCACTTCGGCCCCGCGTTTGCGGATGGCGATGAGGCCGGCGCGGCGGACGACGTCTTCCAGGTCCGCGCCGGTGAAGCGTTCGGTGCGGTCGGCGATCTCGCCCAGGCGCACGTCTTCGGCCAGCGGCATCTTGCTGGTGTGGATGCCGAGGATGTGTTCGCGGCCCGGAGCATCAGGCGTGCCGACGTAGACCAGTTCGTCGAACCGGCCGGGGCGCAGGAGGGCGGGGTCGACCAGTGCCGGGCGGTTGGTGGCGCCGACGAGGACGACCGACTGCAGTTCCTCCATCCCGTCCATCTCGGCGAGGATGGTGTTGACCACGCGGGCGGTGACTTGCGGTTCGCCGCCGCCGCCGCCCATGCCGCGGGCGGGGACGAGGCTGTCGATCTCGTCGATGAAGATCACGCAAGGGGCCACCTGCCGCGCGCGGGCGAACAGCTTGGCGATCTGCTGTTCGCTTTCGCCGTACCACTTGCTGAGCAGGTCCGAGGACTTGATCGAGATGAAGTTCGCCTCGGCCTCCTTCGCCACGGCCTTGGCCAGCAGGGTCTTGCCGGTGCCGGGCGGGCCGTAGAGGAGGAAGCCCTTGGCCGGGCGGATGCCCAGCTTGTGGAACGCCTCGGGGTTCTTCAGCGGCAGTTCGATGCCTTCCTTCAGCTTGATCTGCGCTTCGTCCAGACCGCCGATGTCGGCCCAGCCGATGTTCGGCACCTGCACCATGACCTCGCGCATGGCGGAGGGCTGGACGCGCTTGAGCGCTTCCACGAAGTCCTCGCGGTAGACGCGGATGGTCTCCAGCACTTCGTTGGGAATGGTGCGCGCTTCGAGGTCGAGCTTGGGCATGATGCGGCGCACCGCCTCGATCGCGGCCTCGCGCGTGAGGGCGGCGAGGTCGGCGCCGACGAAGCCGTGGGTGGTGCGGGCGAGTTCGTTCAGGTCCACGCGCTCGCTCAGCGGCATGCCGCGCGTGTGGATGCCGAGGATCTCGCGGCGGCCCTTCTCGTCCGGCACGCCGATGACGATCTCGCGGTCGAAGCGGCCGGGGCGGCGCAGGGCTTCGTCGAGCGCGTCGGGGCGGTTGGTGGCGGCGATGACCACCACGTGCGCGCGGCTGTCGATGCCGTCCATCAGCGTGAGCAGCTGGGCGACCAGGCGCTTTTCCGCTTCGCCGTGGACAGAATCGCGCTTGGGGGCGATCGAGTCGATCTCGTCGATGAAGACGATGGCGGGGGCGGCCTTGGTCGCTTCCTCGAAGACTTCGCGCAGGTGCTTCTCGCTCTCGCCATAGCCACTGCCCATGATCTCGGGGCCGTTGATGGCGAAGAACTGCGCCTCGCTCTCGTTGGCGACGGCTTGCGCCAAGCGCGTCTTGCCGGTCCCCGGCGGGCCGTGGAGCAGCACGCCCTTGGGCGGGGCGACGCCGAGGCGGGTGAACAGTTCGGGGTAGCGCAGCGGCAGTTCCACCATCTCGCGCAGCTGGCGGATGGTTTCGCTCATGCCGCCGACGTCGTCGTAGTTGACGTCGCCGCGGGCGTCGTGGGCTTCCTCGAAGGTCTCGCGCAGTTCGACTTCGGTGTTCTCGTCGATGTGGACGATGCCGCGCGGGGTGGTGGAGACGACGTTGAGGCGGATTTGCGTGAGCGCGTAGGCGGGCGCGTTGAACATGCGGCGCAGCTGGGGCGGGATGTCCGCGACCTGCTGCTGGCCGGTGGTGGCGACCAGATCGCCCTGCACCATCGGGCGCTGGAAGAAGTTGCGCTTGAGCGCGGCCGAGGGGCCCTGCAGGCGCATGTCCTTCTGCGCGGGCGCGAAGACGACGCGCTGGGCGGGGCGCGATTCGGTCTTGCGGACGGTGACGTGGTCGCCCGAGCCGACTTCGGCATTGCCGCGCTGGAGGCCGTCGAGGCGGATGACGGAAAGGCCCTCGTCCTCCTCGAACGCGAGCACGGCGCGGGCCACGGTCACGGCCTTGCCGGTAATTTCGAGTACGTCGCCTTCCATGGCGCCGATCTCGCCCAATGCGGCGCGAGACAGGCGGGCGATGCCCTGGCCGCTCTCTTCCTGACGAGCGGCGGCGACCTGCAGCCTGACGGTGCGGTCTTCAGTCTTTGTGTCGGTGTCCGCCATGTGCGGGGTGTTCCTTCCTCGATCCCGTGCCGGTCATCATGCTGATCGACCGTCCGGTGAGGACAAGCTGGGTATCGCCACCGGGGAATGCAATTCCAACCCGTACGGCGCACGCGTGTTCCCTTTCCGAGCGGCGGAATTTGCGCATTACCTGGACAAGAAAAAAGGCCCGGTCGTTTCCGACCAGGCCGTAGAAGTTTTGGGAGAGGATGCCTGAAAGGCACTGTCTGTATGCCTCTGACTCGGCTTTTGTGCAAGTGCGAAAAGGATAGGTCGTGTTGCGAAATTGTGAACCAAAGTTGCATAATTCTGCACTAAGTTCGATTTTCTGAACGGAATGTAAGGGTTTTCGGCCGGTATGATAATGAACTGACTTTCAAATTTACCTTTACGTTAACGTGAGCACACAGCGCCGGAGCGATGGACTGCAATCCTTTGCCTGCTGCGCCGCGACAAGTGCTTGCCAAGGTGAGCAAGTTACGCCGAATCGCCATAAAACTGCGGCGCCGCACCCTTTCGGGGCGGCGCCGCGTGGCATCATGTCGGAAGTAATGTCAGTGCGCGAGGAGCAGGGCGGGGGCGCTCTCTTCCTTGAGGAAGAACTCGGTCACCCCGCCGAACAGGAACTCGCGCACGCGATTCTTGCCGTAGGCGCCCATGACGAGGAGGTCCGCGCCCTTTGCGGCGGCCGCCAGCGTCTCCTGAGTCGAGTGGACGCGCTCATGCTCTTCCAGTTCGGCGCTGACTCCGTGGCGCGAGAGGTAGCGCAGCGCATCGGTGGCGGGAAAGCCGCCTTCCTTCTCGACCACGCAGATCAGCTTCACGCTGGAGCACTGCGCGAGCAGCGGCGCGGCGGCGCGCAGGGCGGCGGCGGCCTGTTCGCCACCGTCCCAGCCGATGCAGGCGGTCCCGACCGGCACCTTGAGCGGCGTTTCCGCCAGCGCCAGCACGGGTGCGCGGGCACGCAGCGCAAGGTCTCCGGCAAGCCCCCCCGAGCGCGAGACGACGATGAGGTCGGCCAGGCGCGCGGCATAGGCGAAGGCGGTGACGGGATCGTCCTCGCAGCGGATGACCTCGAAAGGCACGCCTGCGCCTGCGAGGCGGGTCTCGGCGGCGGCGGCGATTTCGTCGTCGGCCTCCAGCGCCTTGTCGAGCGCTTCGGAGATCACGTAGCTGCCGCCCATCGGGTCCATCGCGATGTAGCGCGAGACGGGCGTGTCGACGAGGACGGTGACGTGGCCGTTCTCACGGCGGGCAATGTCCACGGCGGTCTGGAGGCGGGCATCGCTGCCCGGCTTGCGGTCGGCGTTGACGAGTATCGAGCGCATGGTCGTTCTCCCTCTTTGGCGTCCTCAGGCTAACCCGTGGCGGTGGGATTTCCATGACCGGGATCAAACATGGGGCCTTGGTAAAACAAATTGCGGGCTGCGGGGTTGCGGGAAAACGATGCCGGAAATGGTTTGAAACGGGGCGCGGCAATTATGCGCCCGGCTCGATCCGCAGTTCGCTCGCCCGCGCGAAGAGGTCGAGGATCACCGGGTCGCGCTCGCGGGTGCGGATCGCGGCTTCGAAGTGGACGTGATGGCGCGGGCGGGGGAGGACTTCGCGCAGGTGCCCGGCGGCGAGGCGGTCGCGCACCATGGTTTCGGGCAGGACGGCCGCGCCCTGACCGCTGGCGACGATCTCGATGAGGGTGCGCACGTTGTTGCAGGTATGCAGCGCGCGCGGGACGATGCCGTGAGCGTCCAGCGTCTCGTGAGTCACCGCATGGAGCGGCGAGTGATCGGGCAGCGACCAGACCGGCAGGGCCTTCGCGAAGCCGCCGTTTTCGGCCACTTGCGCGCCTGCGCACCACACCAGTTCGACCGAACCGATCGAGGCGGTGCGCATTCCGGGGCTCGCCACCGGCCCGGCGAGGAACACGATGTCGCGCGTACCTGCCAGCAATTGCTGGAGCAGCGGCGCGGTGAGGTCGATCTCGATCTCCATGGCGACGCCGGGGCGATCGCGCTCGATGGCCTGGATGAAGGCGGGGAGGCAACTGGCGGCCGCGATCTCGCCCGAACCGATGCGCACGGCGGCGGTGGCGCCCGCGAAGTCGCTCGCCTCCAGCAGTACCTGTTCGAGGCCGTGGTAAAGCGGCTCGCTGGCCTGAACCAGTCGCCGCCCCCGTGCGGAGAGCACCATGCGTCGCCCCTCGCGCTGGAACAGCGGCACGCCCAGTTGCTCCTCGATCTCACGCACGCGGGCGGAAATCGCGGGCTGTGTGGTGTTGAGCCGCGCCGCCGCCGCCGCGAAGGTGCCGAGCCGGTCGATCCACATCAGCGTTTCGAGATGGAAAAGAGCGATGCGTTTCATAATCAGTATCTATCGGAACTGATAAAAAACAATCGCTATTCGTGATGGGAGAAGCTGTCTAGCCTCCCGCGTGAAACGGAGAAGAGGATCTGCCTCGATGAACAAGATCTACCCCAGTGCGGAGGCCGCGCTGGAAGGCGTGCTCAAGGACGGCCTGCTGATCGCCAGCGGCGGTTTCGGGCTTTGCGGCATCCCTGAAAGACTGCTCGACGCGATCCGCGATTCGGGCGTGAAGGACCTGACTTTCGCCTCGAACAATGCCGGTATCGACAACGAAGGCATCGGCAAGCTGCTGCGCACGAAGCAGGTGAAGAAGATGATCTCGTCCTACGTCGGCGAGAACAAGGAGTTCGAACGCCAGTTCCTCGCAGGGGAACTCGAGGTCGAGTTCTGCCCGCAAGGCACGCTGGCCGAGCGCATGCGTGCTGGCGGCGCGGGCATTCCCGGCTTCTACACCAAGACGGGCGTGGGCACGCAGGTCGCCGAGGGCAAGGAAGTGAAGCAGTTCCGGGGCGAGGACTACATCCTCGAGGAAGGCATCTTTGCCGACCTGTCGATCGTCAAGGCGTGGAAAGCGGACGAAACCGGCAACGTCGTGTTCCGCAAGACCGCGCGCAACTTCAACGTGCCCGCCGCCACTTGCGGCAAGGTCTGCGTGGTCGAGGTGGAGGAGATCGTCCCCACCGGCTCGCTCGATCCCGACGCGATCCACCTGCCGGGCGTCTTCGTCCAGCGCATCGTCGTGGGCGCGCCCTACGACAAGAAGATCGAGTTCACGACCACCCGCGAAAGGGAGAGCGCGTAATGGCCTGGAATCGTAACGAAATGGCCGCGCGCGCGGCGAAGGAACTGCAGGACGGGTTCTATGTGAACCTCGGCATCGGCATTCCGACGCTGGTGGCGAACTACGTGCCGTCCGACATCACCGTCACCCTGCAGAGCGAGAACGGGATGCTCGGCATCGGGCCGTTCCCCTACCCGGACGAGGTCGATCCCGATCTCATCAATGCAGGGAAACAGACCATCAGCGAACTGCCGCACTCGGCCTATTTCGACAGCGCCGCCAGCTTCGGCATGATCCGCGGCGGGCACATCGACCTGACCGTGCTGGGCGCGATGGAAGTGGCCGAGAACGGCGACATCGCTAACTGGATGATCCCCGGCAAGATGATCAAGGGCATGGGCGGCGCCATGGACCTCGTCGCGGGCGTGAAGAAGATCATCGTGGTCATGGAACACACCTCCAAGAACGGCGATCCCAAGTTCATCCCCGGCTGCACCCTGCCGCTGACGGGCCGCAACGTGGTGGACATGGTGATCACCGACCTCGCGGTGTTCCAGCGTCCGGACCACGACAGCCCGTTCAGGCTGATCGAACTCGCTCCCGGCGTGACGGCCGAGGAAGTCGCCGCGAAGACGACGGCGCATTACGTGAGTTGATTAGGCAATTCCTCCCCGAGCTTGCTCGGGGAGGGGGACCGCCGACGAAGTCGGTGGTGGAGGGGGAGAGTTCGGAAAATTCCCCCTCCGTCAGCCCTGACGGGCCGCCACCTCCCCGAGACAAGCTCGGGGAGGAATTACCGGCCTCTCGCCACGCCGCAAACTTCACGCTATCCCTCGCGCACTCTTCGCAAGGGACCATCCATGACCTACACGCTCATCACCGCGAACCGGAACTATTCGAGCTGGTCGCTGCGCCCGTGGGTGCTGATGAAGGCGCTCGCCATCCCGTTCGAGGATGAGCTTGAGCCCTTTACCATGCCGGTGAACTACGACGCCTTTCGCAGCTTCTCGCCGACGGGACAGGTGCCCGCGCTCATCGACGAGGAGCGTACCGTGTGGGATTCGCTCGGCATCACCCTCTACCTCGCCGACCGCCACCCGACCGTCTGGCCCAAGGCTCCGGACGCCCGCGCCTTCGCCCAGAGCGCGGTGTGCGAGATGCACGCGGGCTTCTCCGCCCTGCGCAACGTGTGCACGATGAACGTGGGCGTGCGCGTGAAGCTGCGGCCGATGAGCGGCGCGCTGGTGCGCGAGATCCACCGCCTGCGCGAGATGTTCGAGGAAGGGCTCGACCGCTTCGGCGGCCCCTGGCTGGCAGGCGCCGAGTTCACCGCCATCGATGCCTTCTACGCGCCGGTCGCCTTCCGCATCCGCACGTATGGCCTCGACGTCGGCGGCGGGCAGGCGTGGGTCGATGCGATGCTCACCCACCCGGCCATGCGCGAGTGGGAAACAGAAGCCCTCGCCGAAACCTGGCGTGAGGAAAGCCACGAGGCCGAACTGGCCGAGGCAGGCGCGATCATCGCCGACTACCGCGTCCCGGCCTGAAGCCATGCGCATCCTGCTGACGGGCTCCTCCGGCTGGCTGGGGCGGCATCTGGCGCCGCTGCTTACCTCGCGCGGGCACGAGGTCGTCGGCCTCGACGTGGCGGCGGGCGCGGCGACCACGGTGCTGGGTTCGGTCGCGGACCGCGCGCTGGTGTTCCGCACCGTTGCCGAGCACGGGATCGAGGCGGTCATCCACTCGGGCGCGCTGCACAAGCCGGACATCGCGCGCTTCGGGCGGCAGGCCTTCGTCGACGTCAACGTGACGGGCACGCTCAACCTGCTGGAAGCGGCGGTGGAGGCCGGGCATGCGCGTTTCGTGTTCACCTCTACAACTTCGCTGATGGTCCGCGACGACGTGCGCGCCGGGGCGGGCGAGCATGGCGCGTGGTGGATGGACGAGCAGTTCGGCCCGCTCGCCCCGCGCAACGTCTACGGCATCACCAAGCGCACGGCCGAGGACTTGTGCCGCCTCATTGCGCGCGAGCACGGCATGGCGGTTGCGATCCTGCGCACCGGGCGGTTCTTCCCCGAGGACGACGACACCCATGCCATCCCGTCCGGCCCCAACCTCAAGGCGAACGAGTTCCTGAACCGTCGGCTGACCGTGGGTGACGCCGCACTAGCCCACCTCGCCGCGCTGGAGCGGATCGAAGGGTGCGAAACGTTCGTGCTCTCCGCCCCGCCGCCCTTCTTGTGCGCGGATGCGGCGGAGCTGGCCCGCGATGCCCGTGCGGTGATCGCCCGTTACCACCCCGAGGCGGCCGATCTCTACGCCCGTGCCGGCTGGATGCTGCCCGAGCGGATCGAGCGGGTCTACGATCCCGCCAAGGCCGAACACTTGCTCGGCTGGCGGGCAAGCACGGATTTCGCCGCGATCCTCGCCGCCCTGCGCGACGGTGCCGAGATGCCCTTCGCGCATGACCCGGAGTGGATTTCTCCGGTCCTCGGCGGTTTGCCTGCATAGTCTTGCGGCGGTCATCCTGTCGCCGCATAACCCGCCCGAACTCTAATGGGAGAACATCCAATGGCCGACCTCGCCTCCATCCCGCTCACCCGCATCGACGGCAAGCCCGACACCCTCGGCGATCATGCCGGCAAGGTGTTGCTGGTGGTCAACGTCGCCTCCAAGTGCGGCCTCACCCCGCAGTACGAGGGCCTCGAGGCGATCTACGGCGAATACAAGGACAAGGGCTTCGAGGTGCTGGGCTTCCCGGCCAACGACTTCGGCGCGCAGGAGCCCGGCACGCATGAGGAAATCGCCGAGTTCTGCTCGGTGAACTACGGCGTCTCGTTCCCGCTCTTCCCAAGGCCGACGTGACGGGCGAGGCCAAGCAGCCGCTCTAGCCGCGCTGACCGAGGCCGTGCCCACCAAGCAGGGCGACGTCGAGGGCATGAAGGAGAAGTTCAAGGGCTACGGCATGACCCCGAACGACGATCCCGAAGTGCTGTGGAACTTCGAGAAGTTCCTGATCGCGCGCGACGGTTCGGTTGCCGGCCGCTTCGCGCCGGGCACTGCGCCGCAGGACCCGCTGCTGGTCGATGCGATCGAGGCTGAACTGGCGAAGTAAGCGGAAGAAAGCCCACCCCCAGCCCCTCCCGCAAGCGGGAGGGGGCTATATTCACCTCGTCATTGCTTCGCTACGCTCGCAATGACGATCTGAAATTCGGATCGAAGTGGGCCGAAAGCCTGCCCTCAATCCCCCACCAGCACGAACGGCGCCCATGTCGCCGGATGCGCCCCGCCGGGCACGTCGCGTGCTTTCAGCACCTCGACTTGCGCGCGCCGCAGCGCCTCCGCGCGCGATACCTTGCCGCGTGCGCCTTCGAGGGTGCGCAGCGTCAGCCGTCCGGCCACGTCGTCGCGCACCGGCCAGTGCGAGAGCAGCAGCGCCCGCGATCCCGCCGCAATGAAGGCTCGCGCAAGGCCCGAATAGGTCGGCGCATTCTCGCTGTCGCCCGCGCCGGTGTCGCAGGCGGAGAGGATCACCCAGTCCGCATCGAGCCGCAGCTGCGCGACCTCCGAAGCCGTCAGCAGCCCGTCGTCGAGCGGCGTCGCGACTTTCGGCGGGGTCATCACAAGGGCCGGCTCGACCATGCCGCGAAGCCCTCCGCCGACGAGGCCGTGCGTCGCGAAGGCGATCACCCGCGCCTGATCGAGCGGGGCCTGTTTCACGGCGGTCTCGGTCGCTTCCGGGCCGATCAGGAGCTGGCTGGCGCCCGCGAAATGGCTGGCCATGGTGCGCAATTCGCGCTCGGCATCGGGCAGGCTGCCCAGCCGTGCGAGCGCTTCCACACTGACATCGCCCACTTTCAACGCAGAGGCCGAGCGCGTCGCCAGCCGGGTCGGCGGCCCGAGCCGCGGCGCGCCGATTCCCGCGAAGGTGGCTGTTTGCCTGCTCTCCTGCGCGCGTCGTGGCAGGGGCTCGGCGCTGATCATCACGCTGGTGGCAAGATCGCGGGCCAGCCAGCGCGTCTCGCGCAGCGCCTGCGGATCGGTGTCCGCGCCTTCGGGCGTGCGCGTCACGAGCGCGGCGAACGGCACCGTGGCAAGGCTGCCGGGGGCGAGGATTTCCACCTCGCGCACCGATCGCAGGGCCTTGCGGACCGGCTCGGGGAAGATCAGGCGGAACAGTTCGAAGGCGGCCTGTCGGTCGAACCCGGCGCGGCCCTCGTCGAGCAGGCCGTTCTCGATCGAGGCGCGCAGGCGCTGCTGCAACTGCATCAGGTGGCGGCCGGATACCGGAGAATCGCCCGAGACGACGCCGTCGCGCGTGACCAGTTGCGTCACCAGTCCAATCTCGTCCGCGCCGACGAGGAGCAGCGCCTGCCCGCGCCGCAACGGGGCGCGGGCGTCGGCAAGACGGGCAGGCTCGACGGCGGTGAGCGTGCGGTAGCCGGGCACGAGCGCGGCGAGGCGCGCGTCGGCATCGCGCAGGCGGGCATCGCCCTCGGCGACTTTGGCTTCGAGGTCGGCGATGAGCGGCTTGTCGCCCGCGATCAGCGCGCGATCGAGGCGTTTGCGCTGCTGCCGCCCCTCCGCCGCGAGGGCGAGGTAGCTGCGGATGGCCTCGCGCGCTTCGGGGCCATAGTCGTCCTGCAGCGCGGCGAGCGAGGAGAAGGCGCCCTGCAGATCGCCGAGGTTCGCCATCTGCAGCGCGTCGAACGCGCGGTCGGGCGCGTCGGCATCGATGGCGATGCGGGCAAGCTGCATGAAGGCGGCGCGTGATTCGCCTGCCATCGTCACCACGTCGCGCCGGGCGGTGGCGCGGTCGAGCAGGCGGGTGCGCAGCGGCGTCAGAGCCTCGGCCAGCATCGCCAGCGCCTCGGCGTCCCGGCCTTCCTTGACGGCGATGCGGGCGGATAGCGATGCGGCGGTGAAGCGTCGCTTGTTGTCCGGGCCGGTCCCCGCGAGGAAGCCCTTCTGCGCGTGGTCGAGCAGCGGCCGCGCCTCGTCCACCCGCCCGGCACTGACGAGGGCGGAGGCGAGGTTGTACTCGGCAGTCAGCACCGTCAGGTCCTCGGGCGAGGCGGAGTAGCGGCGCGCCACCGCCAGCGCCTTTTCGCGCAGGGCAAGGCCGCGCGTATGGTCGCCCTCCCACTGCGCCATGCGCGCCTGCTGGCCAATCAGGGTGGCGAGGGCGCTGGCCTGCATGCGGTCGGGATTGGCCTCGAAGATCGCCACCGCCTTGTCGTAGAGCGGCCCGGCCTCGGCCCGCATCCCGGCGTTGTCGAGCGCGAAGGCGAGGGCATGGAGCGAAAGCGCCAGCTTGGGGTCGTTCGCGGGCAGGATCGCGCGGCGCTTTTCCAGTGCGGTGCGCAGGATCGGGATCGCCTGCGCATACTGGCTCGTCTCGGCGAGGATCGCGCCTAGTTGCTGCGTCGCCTGCACGCGCACGCGATGGTTTTCAGGCAAGCGCGCCTCGGCCCAGGCGACCGCCTCGCGCGCGGTGAGGACGGCGCTGTCGCCGTCCGAGACGTTCAGCTGCAGCGCGCTGAGGCTGATGCCGTACTCGGCCGGGCTGTCGAGGTTCTCGCCCGTCGCGAGGGCGTGGGCGCGGGCGATCGTCAGCGCTTCGGCGATCCTGGGGATGGCGGCGCCTTGCGCCCCGCGCATGTAGTCGAGCAGGGCCATGCCGTAGAGCGCTTCGGCATATTCGGGGCTGCGGCGCCCGCCCAGCTTCTCGGCGAGGGCGAGCGCGCGGCCGGTGTAGTCCTGTGCCTCGTCCAGCTTGCCCAACGTGCCGAGTTCGGAACCGATGTGCAGCAGCAGGCTGGCGCGCTCGGGCGTGAGCGGGGCCTTGCGGGCGGTGAGACCGGTATCGACCGCGCGGAAAAGCGCCAGCGCCTCCTCGGTTCGGTCGAGCGAGGACAGCGCGCGGGCCTTCACCGCCTGCGCGTAGAGCAGGTCCACCGGATCGGTGCGCGGCGTGGCCCCGGCACGGGCGAGCACGTCATCGACATGGCGCAGCGCCGCTTCGGGATCGCCGCTGGTGTCGTAGCCGCGCAAGTCGCGCAGTTCCGATGCCGGGTATGCTGCCGGTGCTGCCGCCGACCCCGGCATGGGAACGGCGATCGCGAGCAACGTCGCGAACATCGGCGCGAGGACACTTTTCAGAACACCCGCGTGCGGCGCCTCTTGCATGCCTGTCCCTGTTCCTGAGGACCAAACCCGTCCAAGGTGTTCAGCGAACGCGGTTTTTCATTGTAATGCAATTCACAAGTACTGTCATGCCGGGGGTTAAAGTTCTTTAATCGGACCCGGTCGCGACCGGGCGCGCGGGGTCGGCGATCCACTCGCTCCACGATCCGGGATAGAGCCGTCCGCCGGGCAGGCCCGCCACCGCCATGGCCAGCGCGTTGTGGCAGGCGGTGACGCCCGATCCGCACTGGAGGATCGCCGGAGCCTCGCCCAGCAAGGCGGAGAAATCGGCGGCGAGGTCTTCGGCCGGGCGGAAGCGACCGTCGGGGCCAAGGTTGTCACGGAAGAACCGGTTGCGCGCGCCGGGGATGTGTCCGGCCACCGGGTCGAGCGGGTTGGGCGTGCCGGCAAAGCGCGAGGGATCGCGGGC
>JASGGD010000083.1:0-19749 GCA_047605225.1 Novosphingobium sp. | reverse complement strand
ACCAGCGCGCTCGGCGCGGACAGGGTGCTCACTTCGTTGAGGTAGGATACCGAGCCGTCCGGAGCGGTAACCCTGGCGTGCGAGCGGTCGCGCACGGCGATCTCGCCGGTGCGCAGGGTGAAGGGCACGGCGGGGGTGTGGACGTGCTCGAAGCGGGGCGTGCCCGGGACGTCGGGAATGTCGATCTCGTTGGTCGCCGAGACCCGCACGCGCGTCGGGATAGGGCCGCGACCGCCGACTTTCACGGTCTCTCCCGTGATCGGATTGCGCAGGTCGGTGAGGCGCCGCCCGCTGTCGATATCGACGCGGAAGCTGATCTCCAGGTCGATCAGTTCGAAACTGCCGTCGGGCTTGTGGGTAATGCGCTGGATCGCCCCGAGGTTGATCGCATAGACCGGGATCAGGTCGCCGCCGGTCGCGGCCATGTACGGGCCCTTGATCCATGAGAAGACGAGGCCGTCATCCGTACGATAGCGCAGCTTGCGATAGATCAGCGAGGCATCGGCCGCATTGGCGGGGTCGAGCACGCGCTTCTTCGCCGTTGCCGCTGCTGCTGGAAGCGCGGCTGCGGCCAGGGCGGTGGCGCCCAGACCCAGCGCGGTCCGTCGGTTCAGCTTTGGCGTGTCGTCCTGCTCGGTCATTTTGCGCTCCCCTTACTGCGATCGAGAAAGTTGATCGTTAACGAAGGGGCGACAAGCAGGGCGCGCGGGATTGGTCGCGTCTCGGATAGCGGTGCGCTCAGCCTGCCGCGCGCATATCCATGAGGGACGAGGAATAAGGCGCGACGAGGCTCTTCGCGCGATCCCAGCCACCGCGCAGCCATATGTCCTGCACCGCCGGATCGGGTGGCAGGATCACCGGCATCGTCTTGCGCCCCTCGGCTTTCAGCGCAGCGTTCGCCTCGCAGGCGAGGAGGGCGAAGGAGGGGATCTCGCTGTCCTTCCACACCGCCGCCATGGCGAAGACCGGCTGGTCCGCGCAGGCGAACCAGCACTGGCGGCGCTTGCCGTCCGTGGGCGAGGGGCGGCCCCATTCCATGAAGGCGGTCGCGGGGATCAGGCAGCGGAACTCGCTGTTGCGCAAGTTGCCGATCCAGAACGGGCTTTCCAGATTGCGCACCGTCAGGATGCCGCGCTGCTCGTGGACCGAGGGCGGCGGCGGCACGCCCCAGAGGCGCGGGATCATCCGGCGCGGGGTGCGATGCCGCGGGCGTGGTCCGGCGATCGCCTCCCGCCCGGCGGTGATGACCGGCGCGAACTGGCCGGGCGCGACATGGCCGCCGTCCCACGGATCGTTGCCGGATTCGGCCCCGAAGGAGCGCGCGACATGCGGCGCGGGTGCGTCGAGGCGATAGAGCATCGGCATAGCGCCAAGCCTCTAGACCGCGCCAAACCCTGCGTCTATCGTGGCGCCGTCCCCGGGGAGCCAGCAAGTGGCTGAGAGTTGTGGGTATGCTCCACAAGACCCGTCGAACCTGAACCCGTTAGTACGGGCGGAGGAAGTGGAGCGTCGGGTTTGAGCATGTTTCAACGCCCGCAATGCGTCTCTTTTTTCGTCCCATGGAAAGAAGAGAGGCAATCCATGGCAGACATCAATTCCAAGCTCGAAATAGGCGTGACCACCGGCCCCATTCGCGGATCGAGGAAGATCCACGTCGGTCCGCTGGGAGTGGCGATGCGCGAGATCCACCTTGAACCCGGCAGCGGCGAGGTGCCGGTGCGTGTCTACGACACCTCCGGCCCCTACACCGATCCCGATGTGACGATCGACATTTCTGCGGGCCTTGCGCCCAGGCGCCGCGAATGGATCACGGCGCGCGGCGACGTGGAGGACTACGCCGCGCGTGAGGTGAAGCCCGAGGACAACGGCCTCAAAGGGCCTGACCGTTCGGCCGGTGTTCCGGCCTTTCCCAATGTCGTCAGGCGGCCCTTGCGCGCGAAGGCGGGCATGAACGTCAGCCAGATGCACTACGCCCGGCGCGGCATCATCACGCCCGAGATGGAATATGTGGCCGAGCGCGAGAACCTCGGCCGCGCGATGCTGAAGGAATATGCGCGCGACGGGCAGGACTGGGGAGCCGCGATCCCCGACTACGTGACGCCCGAATTCGTGCGCGAGGAAGTCGCGCGCGGCCGCGCCATCATTCCCTCCAATATCAACCACCCCGAAAGCGAGCCGATGGCGATCGGGCGCAACTTTCTGGTCAAGATCAACGCCAACATCGGCAACTCGGCCGTCGCCTCGGACGTGGCGAACGAGGTCGACAAGATGGTCTGGTCGATCCGTTGGGGCGCCGACACCGTCATGGACCTCTCCACCGGGCGCAACATCCACGACACCCGCGAATGGATCATCCGCAACAGCCCCGTCCCGATCGGCACCGTGCCGATCTATCAGGCGCTGGAAAAGGTCGGCGGGATTGCCGAGGACCTGACCTGGGAAGTGTTCCGCGACACCCTGATCGAACAGGCCGAGCAGGGCGTCGATTACTTCACCATCCACGCCGGGGTGCGCCTGCCCTTCGTGCCGCTGGCGGCGAAGCGCGTCACCGGGATCGTCAGCCGCGGCGGCTCGATCATGGCCAAGTGGTGCCTTGCCCATCACAAGGAATCGTTCCTCTACGAGCGCTTCGACGAGATCACCGAGATCATGAAGGCCTACGACGTCGCCTATTCGCTGGGTGACGGCCTGCGCCCCGGCTCGATCGCCGATGCCAACGACGAGGCGCAATTCGCCGAACTCTACACGCTGGGCGAACTGACCAGGCGCGCCTGGGAACAGGACGTGCAGGTCATGATCGAGGGGCCGGGCCATGTGCCGATGCACAAGGTCAAGGAGAACATGGAGAAGCAGCTCGAGGCCTGCGGCGAGGCGCCGTTCTACACCCTCGGCCCGCTCGTCACCGACATCGCGCCGGGCTACGACCACATTACCAGCGGCATCGGCGCGGCGATGATCGGCTGGTACGGCACCGCAATGCTCTGCTACGTGACGCCCAAGGAGCACCTCGGCCTGCCCGACCGGGACGACGTGAAAGTCGGCGTGGTCACTTACAAGCTGGCCGCCCACGCTGCCGATCTGGCGAAGGGTCACCCAGCGGCCAAGGTGCGCGACGATGCGCTCTCCCGCGCCCGTTTCGAGTTCCGCTGGCGCGACCAGTTCAACCTGTCGCTCGATCCCGACACGGCGGAGCAGTACCACGACCAGACGCTGCCTGCGGAGGGCGCCAAGTCGGCGCATTTCTGCTCAATGTGCGGGCCGAAGTTCTGCTCGATGAAGATCAGCCAGGAAGTGCGCGATTTCGCGGCGAAGCAGAATCAGCCGGTAGAAACCTTCGTCGCCGCCGAAGAGGCCGAGGCCGGCATGGCCGAGATGAGCAAGGTGTTCCGGGAAACCGGCAGCGAACTCTACATGGGTTCGGGCGGGCGCGAGCACGACTGAACAATCCGTCGTCCCGGACTTGATCCGGGACCGCTGGCAGTCTTTAAGCGCCCGCAAGCTGAATGCGCCTCGCCGCGAGGTGGGCCGTTCACGGCCAGCGGTCCCGGGTCGAGCCCGGGACAACGTTAATCGTTCACCGCTTGCGCACGAACTCTGCGCGCAGGACCAGCCCTTTGATGCCGGGATAGCGGCAATCGATCTCCTGCGCGTCGCCGGTCAGGCGGATCGAGGGGATCACCGTGCCGCGCTTCAGCGTCTGGCCCGCGCCCTTGACGTCGAGGTCCTTGATGAGCGTCACCGAATCGCCGTCCGCCAGCGGATTGCCGACTGCGTCGCGCACTTCGACCGTCTCGGCCGCCGCGCGTTTCGCCGCCAGTTCGGAGGCGGGCAGCCATTCGCCGCTCTCCTCGTCGTACACGTAGTCTTCGTTGTCGCCTGCCATCGGCCAATCTCCTGATCTGCCGCGCCCTTGGCAGGACGAGCCGCGTTTGACCAGTGGTGCGCGGCCCTTCGCAGCATCGCAAGCCGGTGCTACGGTGCCTGCTCGCAAGGAGGGCCAGGCATGCGCAACCCGACCACCGACTGGATGAAGATCGCCCACGACAGCTACTGGCTCTGGGCGGAATCGCTCATGGTCATGGGCATGCGCACCACTGACATGATGACCGGCCGGGGCAGCGACCGCGAGAACGCGCTGATGGTCTCGGAAAAGGTCAGGGCGGCGGCCGAAGTGGGCATGATGCTGGCGACCTCCGGGGCCTCTCCCAAGACCGCGGGGAAGGCTGTGCGGCACTACCGCCGCAAGGTCACCGCAAACCGCAAGCGCCTCGCCCGGAAGAAATCATGACCGTTCACATCGGTATCGGCGGCTGGACTTACGAGCCATGGCGCGGGCTGTTCTATCCCAAGGGCCTCGCCCAGTCGCGCGAACTGGCCTACCTCGGCGAGCACCTGACCGGCACCGAGATCAACGCCACCTTCTATCGCGGTCAGAGCGCCGCCAGCTTCGCCAAGTGGCGTGATGCCGTGCCCGAGGGCTTCCGGTTCGCGCTCAAGGGCAGCCGCTACTGCACCAACCGCAAGGACTTGTCGGAGGCGGGCGAGAGCGTGGCGCGGTTCATGGCGCAGGGGCTTGTCGAACTGGGCGACAAGCTCGGCCCGATCAACTGGCAGCTTGCGGCGACCAAGAAGTTCGACGCCGCCGAGATCGCCGCTTTCCTCGCCCTGCTGCCCGCCAGCCACGAGGGCCTGACGGTGCGCCATGCGATCGAGGCACGGCACGAAAGCTTCGACGATCCCGCATTCTTCGATCTGTGCCGCAAGGCCGGAGTGGCGGTGGTGCTGGCAGATTCGCCCAAGTACGCCGTGCTGGATGCGACGGACTGCGCGCCGTTCGTCTACGCCCGCCTCCAGAACGCGCAAAGCGAACTGGAACAGGGCTATCGGGACGAAGACCTCGACGCATGGGCAAAGCGGATCGGCGACTGGACCGCACAAGGCCGCGAAGCGTTCGTCTTCTTCATCAACGGCGCGAAGGAGCGGGCTCCCGCTGCGGCAATGAAGCTGATCGAGAAAGCCGGGCGCTGACAATGCTGCGAGGCGCGAGGCCGACAGTCCCGGGAGCGCGAGGGTAATAACCCTCGCATCTTCCTTCCTCTTTGATCCAAACAGGCAACCAGAACCCGCAAGCATCGTTTCGACAAGCATGAAACGGATTGTCGCGATCACCGCTCTCGCCCTGCTTCCCCTCGCTGCCTGCTCCTCCGGGCCGGAGGAGCCGAGCGTCACTGCGTCCGCGTCCGAGGAGTCTCTGGCCAGTGAGGCCGCGCCGTCGGAAGCTGTTCCTGCCAGCGATGCGCAAGTGCTCGGCCTCGAAGGGCTGGGTAATCTCAAGATCGGTCGGCCGGTGCCCAAGGGCAGTTCTTGGGCGGCGCGCGGCGCGCAGGAGAGCGACGGCTGCAGCACGGTCAGCTCGCCCGACTATCCCGGCGTCTACGCTATCGTCACCGAGAGCAAGGTACGCCGGATCACGCTGGGTGCGAACTCCACGGTCAAGCTGGCCGAGGGTATCGGCTTCGGTGCCAGTGAGGCCGACGTTATGAAGTGGTTCGCCGGATTCCGCGAAGAGCCGCACAAGTACGAGGCCGCTCCCGCCAAGTACCTGACGGCGCCCAACGCCCGGCCCAGAGAATCGGCTCTGCGCTTCGAAATCGGAGCAGATGGCAAGGTGGGCTTGATCCATGTCGGCGAGATGCCGGTGCTGGCCTATGTGGAAGGCTGTGCCTGAGGGCTTTTCGGGAGGCTTGATGCCGGGCATGGACGGGCGATGAACCACTATCTGCTGATCTATCACCTCGCGCCCGGTTATCTTGAGCGCCGGGGTGAATTCCGCGCCGCGCATCTGGACCTCGCATGCCAGGCGGCGGAACGCGGCGAACTTTTGCTGGCTGGTGCTGTCGAGGACCCGCTCGATACGGCGATGCTGCTGTTCGTGGGCGAAGGGCCGGAAGTCGCCGAAGCTTTCGCCGAGGCCGATCCCTACGTAACCGAGGGCCTCATCGAACGCTGGAGCGTGCGGCGCTGGGCGACGGTCGTGGGCGAGGGGGCTTCGGCTCCGGTGAGACTTTGAGCGAGCTTGCTATCCGTGCCCGTCGTGCTGCCTTCAACCGCGCCATAGCGGACGGCGATGCGGCGGCGATCGGGCCGCTGCTCGCGCGTGACTGCGTGATGGTCACCGGCACCGACAGCGCGGTGATCGCGGGCCGGATGGCGCAAGTGAAGGTCTGGCGGCGCGAGTTCGCCCACGCCGGGCGGATGATCTATGTTCGCACGCCCGAGAGCGTTGTCGTGTCTTCGGTAGAGCCGATCGCGATGGAGCATGGCCGCTGGCACGGGGCGCAAGGCGATGCGGGAACGCCGCTGACTTCGGGCACGTACGTGGCGAAGTGGCGTGAGGTATCCGGCGAATGGGTCATCGAGGCGGAAATCTTCGTGACGCTTTCGTGACGGAGGTGTGAAGCGCGACGTGAAATCGTTTCCTAGAGCGGGCGAGTTCGACTAAGGAGCCGCCCGCAACCCGGCGCGCCGGTCGAGCGCTACGGGCAATCCCCGAGGATGCTTGATGTCTGGCAACCGGCTCGCCGGAACGTGCGCAACCCTTGCGTGCGGGCGGGGACGTGAGGACGTGTCGATGAAGCAGGATGTCGCCGGAGAAGCTCTGCTGCGTGATACCGGCAAGCTCTGGGTCGAGGCCGGTTCGGTGATCGCGCTGCGCACCGCCCGCATCGGGCTCGGCGATCCTCTGGCTGGCGACGAAATGGTCCGCATGGTCACCGAGAAGGTCTGGGCGGGCTGGGAGGTCGGTATGGCGCTGGCGACCGGGCAGTTCGGGCACGACCCCGAGACGGTGTGCCGTCGCACGGTGAACCACTATCGTCGCGCCGTGCGCAAGAACCTGCGCCGCCTCTCGGCGAACGACTGAGACGTAAAACCAAACTTTTTCGTCATTGCGAGCGCAGCGAAGCAATCCAGGGCAGGGCTGCACCGCCCTGGATTGCTTCGCTGCGCTCGCAATGACGATCGGGGTATGAAAGTATCAGGGCGCGTTCTCGGCGGACAGTACGTCCTGAGCTGCATCGGCCGCGCGCGCTGCGGCGTCGGCCGCGGCGTCCGTGCGAGGTGCTGCCGCTGATGGGGTCGGTGACTGGGCGGAAGTCGGCTGGCCGTCTTCCGAAGCGTAGCCCTGATCCTGATAGGGTGCATGATTGCCGTACTGGCGACGTTCCCAGGCACCGTCGTCATAGTCATCGGGCGGGCCGTAGCCGTAGGGCGCGTAATCCTGTTGCGGATCGGGCGACATCGGCGGTCCGGCATCGTCGGACCCTCGACCGAAGGGCCAGGCAGGCGAATTGAGGGCGGACAGGCCCTCGTCCAGCCACGAGCGCCGGGCAGGGGGACTATCTTCCAGAGTGGCGGAACGATGCGATTCGGGCTGCGAGAATCGCGGCATCGCGCCGGTGGTCATGACGGCGAAGGCCGCGCCGGCGATGCCGCCGACGATCAGCAACAGGGCGAACTTGGCTCCACTCATCGGCTCGGGCCACGGCAGTCTTGCATGGCGATGCGTTATCCCGTCGCAGCTGTCGGCCTGCTGAACGCAAAGAAAAAGGCGCCGTCCCGCGCGATGGGGGACGGCGCCTGGTTCGGCGCTCAGCGGCTACCCGGGCGTTGGGAGAGGAGGACTGCCCGGAAAAGCGCGAGCGCGCGATCAGTATGCCCGATCGATGGCTCGATTACTCGCCGAGGTGCAGCTTGGCGGCTTCGGCAGTGGTGAACGAGACGTAACGGCTGTTGTAGGTGCCGGTCACGCGGCCGCCCTTGACGTAGAGGCGGAACGGAACGCCGGCCGAGGTGGCGCCGTCGATCACGGTCACGTTGCCCTTCTGGGCGGTGGTGTAGTTGTAGTTGACGCCCTCGTGCGAGAACTCGCGGCTGTCGTCGGCCTGGGCGACGGCGGGAACGGCGAGGAGAGCAACGGCAGCGGAGGCGAGAACAGTCTTGAACATGGCAAAATCCTTAGATTCTGATGAGGCTGGATCGCCTCGGGCGACGTTTATCTTGTGCGCTGCAGCAAAAGCGGATGTTGAACGGGAGTGCAATTTCAATACCTGAACCCGGTATTGCAAGTTTTGCAACCTCAGAGCAATGTGCCTGATTTTTAAGCAAATGGTCGTTTTTCAGATCAGGAAAAAAACAGGCATGACCGCAAATTTACCGTCTCGCGGCGCGGAATTCGGCCGAATCACTTTTCCGGTTCGCCGAATCGGGCACAAGAATTTGCCTGCCGAGCGCGGTGAGCGTAGCTTGCAACTCATGTTGAGGATCATCGTTTCGCGGGCGAGCATAATGCCCGCTCTTTTCGCAGTCGCAGCATGCCATTCCGCGTCGGACGGGTTGCCCGGGGATCCTGCGGATCATCAGCCGTGGAATGGCATTGCCGCCAGCGAAACCGTGCACTTCGTCGGTACGGAGCCGTTCTGGGGCGGGAAGGTCACTTCGTCACGCATGACGTATACCACGCCGCAGAACGCCGCAGGCGAAACGGTGCCGATCACCCGCTTCGCCGGTCGCGGCGGGGTTTCGTTCAGCGGCAAACTGTCGGACGGCGAGGCGACGTTGGCGGTCACGCCGTCGGCCTGCAGCGACGGCATGTCGGACACGCGCTATCCCTTCACCGTCACTTTGCAGATCGGTGCGGAAACGCGGCAGGGCTGCGGCTGGACCGCTCGCAGCCCGCGCACGGGCGGCAGTTAGTCCCCGAGAGACTTTTCGAGCGTGATCTCGCAGTTCAGCAGCTTGGAGATCGGGCAGCCGGCCTTGGCCTCATCGGCGATGCTGGCGAAGTCCTCGGGGGTGATGCCGGGAATGGACGCGGTGAGCGTCAGGGCCGATTTGGTGACGGAAAAGCCGTCGCCGTCCTTGTCGAGCGTTACCGTGCACTGCGTGTCCAGAGTGCCCTCGGCATGGCCTGCGCGGGCCAGTGCGAAGCTGGTTGCCATGGTGAAGCAGGCGGCGTGCGCGGCGGCGATCAGTTCCTCGGGATTGGTGCCCGGCTGCCCTTCGAAGCGGGTGCCGAAGCCGTAGGGCTGCTCCGACAGGACGCCCGAGCGCGTGGTGATCGAGCCCTTGCCGTCCTTGCCGAGACCGACATAACGGGCGGAGGCGGTATTGGTGGTCATGTCGAGGTTTCCTTGCTGCTGGTGGCGGGCCGGAGTGGCGCTGGCTGCAACGTCGTGGCTCGGTACAGGTTCCGCAAGTCGGCCGAGTGACGCCGGTGCGACCGCTATGCCGAGCCTCGCATTGCAGCACGATGCTACGCCGGGGCGATGCTTCCGCAAAGGACGTTCGTGCGCTTTCGCGGTGCAAGCTGCGCGGTGCCGTCACAATGCGCCGGAAGCGCACGGCACGGATGCAATACCGTGCGGTACGCCAATCGTTGCGCGCTGCAAAAAGCCCGGAAACCCTAAGCTTCTTGAGGATTGTTCGCTTTGTCGCGGCGGTCGCGCGTGGTACGCCGTGGCTTGTGAGATGACGGCCCGCGACGACGGTGCCGCACCGGAAGAGGATGCCGGAAAAAGATGGTTGTCATGAAACGATTCCTGACAGCATTGCAGGCAGGGTTTGCTCTGTCGGCAACGGCTTTCCCGTCAGTGATGGCGATGACCGGAACGGGTCACGCTGCCGAAGCGTCCGTCGAGGCGGAGGCGATGACCGGTGCGTACTACATGCGCGACAGCCTGGTTCCTCGTGCGGACGATCTCGCCCTGATTCAGCGCAAGCCTGCGCTTTACCTTGCCAGTTTCAACGACGGCATGGCGACGGTGGCCTATTCGGTGGAGAACGGGCGGATCGTCTACCGGGTGGTCCAGGGCGAGATCGGGGACGGCGCCCGGGCGGAGATCGATCGCGCGCTGGTGCGGCTGCAGCGCAGGATCGCATGACGCAATAAAAAGAGAAGACGCAGGGAGAACGCGCGCGAAGGTCGGCTGGGCCTTCGCGCAGAGCCGAGGGAAGGGGAGAAGCGCAAGGCGCGGCGGGGAGCCACCACCGCCGCGTCTTGTCGTCATGCGCTCAGGCGCGCGCCTTCTGGCGGATCAGGCGCACATAAGTATCGGCGACGGCCTGGTTGATGCGGTCCCAGCTGAATTCGCTCGCACGCACCACGCCGGCCTCGCCATGGGTGCGCCGCAGTTCGGGGTTCTCGATGTAGCCCTTCAGCGCCTCGGCGAACTGGTGCACGGCGCCGGGCGGGATCAGACGGCCCGAGACGCGGTCGTCGACGAGGCTCTGGCTGCCGGTGGCGGCAGCGGCGACGACGGGCAACCCACAGGCCATCGCCTCCAGCGTGACGTTGCCGAACGTCTCGGTGACCGATGGATTGAACAGCACGTCCATCGAGGCAACCGCCCGGCCGAGGTCGGCGCCGCCCTGGAAACCGACGAAGGCGCCGCCGGGAAGACGGCCTTCGAACCACTCGCGTGCCGGGCCCTGGCCGATGACGACGACCTTGTGGTTGATGCCCTTGCGGCGCAGTTCGTCGAGCGTGTCCGAGAACACGTCCAGTCCTTTTTCCATGACCAGTCGACCGAGGAAGCCGATCGCGACTTCATGGTCTGCGATACCGTGACTACGGCGCCATTCCAGGTCGCGACGGTCGGGGTTGAAGACTTCGTGATCGACGCCGCGCGACCAGATCGAGACGTCGTAGTTCATGCGCTGCTCGCGGAGCAGTTGTGCCATGCTTTCCGAAGGTGCGACAAGGGCATCGCAGCGGCGGTAGAAGCGGCGCAGGATCGCTTCGACGATAGGCTCGCCCCAAGCCATGTTGTAGTAGCGCAAGTACGTCTCGAACCGGGTGTGCACCGAGGATAGCACCGGTAACTGGCGGTTGCGCGCCCAAGTCACTGCCTGATGTCCTACCGGGTCCGGAGAGGAGACGTGCACGACATTGGGCGAGAACTTTGCGAGGTCCCGGCGAGCCTTGCCCGAGATTGAGAACGGAAAGCGGTATTCGGGGCGACCGGGAATTGCGAAGGCGCGCACTCCCACAAGATCGCCGGTGGGCGTGAAGGCTGGTTCGGCGACGGTGGGCGCGTAGACGCGTACTTGCGCACCCTGGCGCAAGAGGTAGCCGACGAGACGATTGAGCGCCTGATTGGCGCCATCGCGGACGTAATTGTAGTTGCCCGAGAACAGGGCGATGCGCAGGTCTGCGGTGTCCATGATGGAGCGCCCCATAGCCCGCCCGACTGCGCTTGGCGAGCATCGATCATAGAAGGCTCCCCGACGGGCTTCGCGTAATGAAGCGCCGTAAGGCGACGGCGACCATATAAGGCCGCCGTCGCCTTACGGATGCATTACCGGCTCAGTCTTCAGCGGCGGTCGCGCCAGCGGCGATCGTCCCGACGATCCCAGCGGCGATCATCGCGACGGTCCCAACGGTCGCGGCGATCGTAGTAGCGATCCCGGCGCCAATCCCGCCCCCGGTCCCAGCGGTTGCCGCCGTCGCGCCAGCGATCGCGGTTCCACGGCGAATAGTATCTGTCGTAATAGCGGTCGCGATAATAGCGGTTGGGGGAACCTTCGTAGTAGTAATAGTAACCAGGGCGGTCACGTACGGTAACGTAACGGCGCGAGCCCCAGTAGCCGCGATCGTAGTAGCGCCGGTCACCGCGATCGGCGATCGCAGCGCCCAGGGCAAGGCCAATGACGCCTGCGCCGATGGCGACGGCGGCGGTATTGTCACCTCGATCGTAATAACGGTCGCGTGCCTGGGCAGGCGATGTGCTCACCAGCACGGATGCTGCGAGTGCGGCCCCTAGCGCGAACTTTTTCCCGAAGGACTTCAACTTGGTATTCATGACTTTGCGTCTCCCTTTCCGGGCCAACCGGGTAACGGCGGTTGCGGTGGGCACGTTGGCGATATCATGGTCCCAGCGGACTGAACCGTGAGTGAACTTGTCGCGAAGTGTATCAGGCGTGCGATGAACCGTGGGGCTGGCATATATGAAGATGCCCGGCCCAGGAGGAGGGGCCGGGCATCTCGTGAAGCCGGGGAGGAGATCCGGCTTCACCGGTGGTGCTGGATCAGTAACCGCGGCGCCAGTCGGCCCGGTCGCCGTAATAGCCGCGGCGCTCGTCGTCGCGATGGTCGCGGTTGTAGCGTTCATAGTCTCCCCGCGAGTAGCGGTGGCCATCGCGGTCCCAGTAATAGCCGTCGCGATACGACCAGCTGGAGCTGTAATAGCGGCCATCGTCGTAGCGGTCGTTGTCGCGGCTGGACGACGCGGCGATAGCACCGACGGCAAGGCCAAGGATGCCTGCGCCGATGGCGACGGCCGCAGTGTTGTCATTGCCCCGGTGCCAGTCGCGCGCCATTGCGGGCGTCGTTGTGGCAAGAGCGGTGGCGGCAAGGCCGACTGCAAGAGCGGTCTTCTTGAAAATGGTCATGGCTTCAACTCCTTGCTCGGGGTGGCGGATCAAGGAAGCCGTTGTCCCCGTGTGAAGTTTGGTATAAGCCGACCCTCCTGAACCGGATCGAAGCGGATCTGGCAGAATCCATTCACGATTGTACGCAATTGTATGCGTGAGGACTGAAGAGCGCGGACGCCGCATCTTCAGACACGTTTCGTCACGCCCTCGCATGAAACGTGACATGTGCGCCCCCCAATCTGGCGTCATTGCATTGCCAGATTGGAGAATACCGATGATTTCCGCCGCTCTTCTTGCCCTCGTCTCTCTTTCCGCGCCCGCTTCGGCGTCTGTTGCCTATGCCGGCGAGAGCGTCACCGCTTCGAAGGGGCACCCCACGATCGTCGCACGCGGGCAGGGCAAGGCTTCGGCCCCCACCGTCTGCCACCCTGACCCTTCCAAGGGCCGTGCATGCCGCCACGCCGTCGTTCAGGCCGAGCAGGCAGAGCGCCCGGTCCTGGCCGTCGCCGATACGGCCGTGACCAAGGACTGAATCGTCCGCTGCTTCTGCTTTCATGCAAATTTTCTGCGTGAAAACAGGGTGGCAGAACATTTTCCGACCGGCGCGGTTTGCCTGACCGCGCCGGTTGCCTATAGACAGCAGAGACAACCAGCACGATGACGGTCGCCCCCCGCTACAGACACCCGCACGAGACTATGACAACCCCTTCCACCATTCTGCTCGTCGAGGACGATGGCGCGCTGCGCACTCTGACCGCGCGTGCATTGCGTCAGAGCGGGTTCAATGTGCTCACCGCCGCCACTGGCGCGGAGATGTGGGTGACACTGCGCGAAGCGACGGTCAGCCTGGTCGTGCTCGACATCATGCTGCCCGGCACCAGTGGATTCGACCTGTTCCGCCGCCTGCGCCGCGAAAGTGACGTGCCGATCATCTTCGTCAGCGCGCGTGGCAGCGAAGAAGACCGCGTGCTTGGCCTCGAACTGGGCGCGGACGACTATCTCGCCAAGCCTTTCAGCACTCGCGAACTGGCCGCGCGCGTCAGCGCCGTCCTGCGGCGCGGTGGCGGCCTCGATTCCACCAGCGAGCCCGTGCCCGAGATGCGTGCGGCCGACTCGATCCGGTTCGATGGCTGGGAAGTCTCGATGGCCCGCCGCGAACTGCGCTCGCCCAGCGGTGCGATCGTCGACCTGACCGGCGCCGAGTTCGACCTACTTTCGACTTTCCTGGGTTATCCGCAGCGCGTGCTGGGGCGTGAGCGCCTGATGGAACTGTCGCGTTCGCGCATCGGCGACAGTTCCGACCGCTCTATCGACGTGCTCGTCAGCCGCCTGCGTCGCAAGCTGCAGGCCGAAGGCGCCGAATCTCCCATCGTGACGGTTCGCGGCGTCGGCTACATGTTCAAGGCAGAAGTGATCCGCACCTGATGGCAGGCAGGCTCATCGCCCTGTTCAGGCGGATGGGCCTGCCCGAGCGGCTGCTCGCGGTGCTGCTGGTGGTTGTGATCATCGACTTCGTCGCGAACTCGTTCCTGTTCGAGCGCGTCGATTCGTTCATGCTGCGACGGGATGACGCCGAACGTATCGCCGAGAACCTCGTGCTCGCCCGCCGGACGATGGAGCATGCCGAGGCCGACGAGCGGGATCAGATCGCCCACGTTCTCAGTACCGATCGGTTTCAGCTACACTGGTTTGCCCCCGGAACCCGGCGTCGCGGTAGTCTGGGGCTGACGAACCTGCGTGCGCAAGTGGTCGATCTCCAGCCTGAACTGGCGATGGCCGATCTCGAGCTTCATCTCGAGGAACTGCCAGGCAAGGGCAATATCGGTGGCTCGATCCGGCTTTCCGACAGCAGCCTCGTCAAGTTCCATACCCATGCGAAATCGGCGTGGAAGCTCACTCTGGGCCGGATTGCCGGGCTGGTGCTGCCCACGCTGCTGCTCTTCGCGGTGGCTTGGGTGCTGGTGCGCACGACGCTCAAGCCTCTGCGCACCCTGATCGGCGCGACCCGTCATCTCGGCTCCGGCCCGCCGCGTCCAGTACCCGAGCGGGGACCGGATGAACTGCGCGAATTGATCCGTGCGCTCAACGAGATGCAGGAGCGCATCCACCAGTCGCTGGTGGACCGCACCCAAACGATGCTGGCGATCGGCCACGACCTCAAGACCCCGCTCGCCCGCATGCGGCTGCGGCTCGACGACGAGAGCGTCGATCCCGAAGTGCGCGACGGCCTGAACCACGACATCGACGAGATGCGCATGCTGCTCGATTCGATCCAGGCCTACGTCGACAGCGACGGCCGTTCGATTCCGGCCGAACGCATCGACATCGCGGTGATGGCCGAAACGCTGGTCGATACCGCTGCCGACCATGGTGCCGACGCGACGTATTCCGGTGTATCCAGTCTGGAAGTGAAGGTTCGCCCGATCGCGATCCGCCGCGCCTTGTCGAACCTGATCGAGAACGCACTCCATTATGGAGGCAATGCCCGCGTCAGCGTGCGCCGCGATGGGGGAGGGGTGGAGATCACCGTCGACGATGATGGCCCCGGCATCCCCGATGACCGCATCACCGACGCGCTCCAGCCGTTTGTTCGCCTCGATACCGCGCGGGCGCGGGATACCGCCGGTATGGGCCTTGGCCTGCCGATCGTGCGCAAGGCCGTACGCACCGAAAACGGGACGCTCGACTTGCGCAATCGGCCCGAGGGGGGGCTGCGGGCGACCATTCGCCTCCCCATCGCGCCGGAGTGAAGCCAGCGTCGGGCGCGCTGCATCGCAGCAAACTTTCGTAACGTTCGCGCATGATCAGCGACAACGACGACACCTAGCTTTTCCAATGTGAGCCGTCGTGCGTGCGCGGTGGCCAAGGAAAAACAGAAAGGTGTTCCAGTGAACGAACTCATCGGTCGCGTCTTCAACTTCGAGAAGACCCTCTTCCCCGCCGCCAGCGAGCTTTTCGGCAAGCTGACCACGCATGGGCAGTCGCCCAAGGCGCTGATGATCTCGTGCGCCGACTCGCGCATCGTGCCCGAGCAGATCATGCAGGCAGAGCCCGGCGATCTGTTCGTCTGCCGCAACGCGGGCAACATCGTTCCGCCTTACGCGACCCAGAACGGCGGCGTCACCTCGACCGTCGAATATGCGGTCATGGCGCTGGGCGTGCGCGACATCATCGTGTGTGGCCACTCGGACTGCGGCGCGATGAAGGCGCTGTCGGACCCCACCGGCCTCGAAACGATGCCCAACGTCGCCGCGTGGCTCAAGCACGGCGCCGCTGCCGAGAACATCGTGAGCAGCTGCCATGCGGACCTCGACGGCAAGGAGCGCGTGCGCGCGATCACGCTCGAGAACATCATCGCCCAGATCAGCCACTTGCGCACCCACCCTGCCGTCGCGGCGGGTATCGCGCGCGGAGAGATCACGCTGCACGGCTGGATGGTCGACATCCATGCCGGTCAGGTCCTCGGCCTTGACGGCGACACCGGCGAGTTCGTGCCGCTGCGCGAAGACCGCGACCTCCCGGTCGCGCTGGCAGCGCGCAAGCGCTTCGCCACCGAATTCGCAGAAGCGGCAGAATGATCCCCCCGTCCGCCAGCACGGGAGACGGCCGCTCCGGCCTCTTCTCCCGTTTCGCCCCGACTTTCGGCCGCGATTTCACGGCGTCGATCGTCGTTTTCCTGGTCGCCATGCCATTGTGCATGGGCATCGCCATCGCCTCGGGCGTGCCCCCTGAAAAGGGGCTTGTCACCGGCATCATCGGCGGTGTGGTCGTGGGCTTGCTGGCGGGCTCCCCGCTGCAGGTCAGCGGCCCGGCTGCCGGCCTTGCGGTCATCGTCTTCGAGTTCGTTCGCGAAAACGGGCTCGAGGCGCTTGGCCCGGTCCTGCTTCTGGCAGGCGTGCTCCAGCTTATTGCCGGGGCGCTCAAACTCGGTGGCCTGTTCCGCGCCATCAGCCCGGCCGTCGTCCATGGCATGCTGGCGGGCATCGGCGCGCTGATCGTCATCGGCCAGTTCCATATCCTGTTCGACGCCAGGCCGCTGTCGAGCGGCCTCCAGAACCTCGCGGCGATGCCCGCGCGTGTCTTCGGCCTCGACTTCACCAATGCGGCCGCGACCGAGATGGCGCTGCTCATCGGCGTGCTGACGATCACCGTCATGCTGGCATGGGAAAAGCTGCGGCCCAAGTCGATGGGTCTGGTTCCCGGCGCGCTGCTCGGCGTTGTTTCGGCCACGGCGGTCGCCTGGGGCATGGGTCTCGACGTCGCCCGCATCGAGGTCCCGGCCTCGATCGCATCGGCCTTCAGCCTGCCGACCAGCGTCGCGTGGTTCGCGCCGCTCGGCAATCCCGCGCTGATCGTCGCAGCCGTCGCCATCGCCTTCATCGCCAGCGCCGAGACGCTGCTTTCGGCCGCAGCCGTCGATCGCATGCACGACGGCGTGCGTACCCACTACGACAAGGAACTGCGCGCGCAGGGCATCGGTAACTTCCTGTGCGGCGTGTTCGGCGCACTGCCGATGACCGGCGTGATCGTGCGCTCCTCGGCCAACGTGCAGGCGGGCGCAAAGTCCCGCCTCTCGACGATCCTGCACGGCGTGTGGATCCTCGGTTTCGTCGCGCTGCTGCCCTGGCTGCTGCGCGAAGTGCCGATGGCGGCGCTCGGCGGCGTGCTGGTGGTGACCGGCTGGAAGCTCGTCAGCCTCAAGCACGTCACGCACCTGTTCAAGGCGCATGGTCCGCTGCCCGCCGCGATCTGGGCGGCGACGTTCGTGCTGGTGGTGACCACCGACCTGCTGACCGGCGTGCTCGTGGGTCTGGCGCTCTCGGTCGTCGAACTGCTGCCGCACTACAAGCACCTGCGTCTCAAGGTCGCCGAGCATGACGAGGGCGAGGCGACCCGCGTCGAACTCAACGGCGCGGCCACCTTCGTCGGGCTTACCCGCCTGAACGCGGTGCTGGAGAAGCAGCCGGCCAACCGCCCGGTCCACCTCGACCTCGGCCTCGTCAAGGCGATGGACCACACCACGGCGGAGACGCTGTCCGAATGGATCAGCCGCCGCCGTCAGGGTGGCCAGCGTGACCGGATCACCGGCCCCGATGCCATCCTGCGTCCGTTGCCGCTGGCCAGCTGACGCTCTGATCGAACACCTGGCGGGCCGGGAACCCTCACACCCGGCCCTCTAACCTACGGGCGGAGCGCGAAAGCGTTTCCGCCCGCTTTCTTTGGCCCGATGCCGTTTTCTGATCGCAGAGCGAACTGCGCCGGATAGATACTCGGCAATATCGTGACGGCGTGCTTGTGTTGCCGTGCGATCACACTTGTTGCGCTGCAGAAATTAGCAACAGTTCGTTACGATATGGCAAGAATAAGGACAGGTCGGCACCATATCCATGAGCCTGCCGGCATGAAACGGGCTCGCCACGCAGCGGAGCCCGGCTTGCAGGCCGCAGGACGGAACATGCTACAACAGTAACATGAGGGTGTTCCGACTATGAAGTTTCGTCTCTTTGCCGGCGTCGCCGGCCTCGCAGCCGCTTTTGCCGCGACTGCGACTCCCGCGATGGCGCAGGAGGAAGCCCCCAGCGAATTCACCGTCGCAGGCAGCGTGGCGCTCGTCACCGACTATCGTTTCCGCGGCGTCTCGCAGTCCGACAAGGAGCTTGCGGTGCAGGGCGGCGTTTCGGTGACCCATGCCAGCGGCTTTTATGTCGGCACCTGGGGTTCGAACCTTTCCGGCTGGGGCACCTTCGGCGGTTCGAATACCGAACTCGACATCTACGGCGGTTTCGCCACCGAAGTGACGCCGGGCCTGAAGATGGACGTTGGCGTGACCTGGTACATGTATCCGGGCGGCGCTTCGGAAACCGACTTCGCAGAACCTTACGTCAAGCTGTCGGGCACCGTCGGGCCTGCCAGCCTGCTCGTAGGCGCGGCCTATGCGCCCAAGCAGCAGGCACTTGGCCGCTGGTACTATGATGCAGACGCCTACGGTGCCGGTATTCCGGATGCTCCGGGCGCGAAGTCGGACAACTTCTACGTCTGGACCGACGCAAGCGCGGGCATCCCGAACACGCCGCTGACCGTCAAGGGGCACCTTGGCTATTCGGACGGTAACTCCGGCCTTGGCCCGAACGGCACCAGCGTGGCACCGACCGGCAGCTATGTTGACTGGATGCTCGGCGCGGACCTAGCGGTCGGCCCAGTGGTCCTCGGCGTCGCCTACATCGACACCAATATCTCGAAGTCGGACTCGGCCTACCTCCAGCCGAACTTCTCCTCGACCAAGAACGGTTCGTCGATCGCCGGATCGACCGTAGTGTTTTCGCTTTCCGCAGCGTTCTGATCGCTGTCGGGCAACAGGGGGAGGCGCGGCTCTGGCAGCCGCGCCTCTTTGCTTTTCAGTAGCCCGTGTAACGGCCTGGACGGTGCCAGGCCCACAGGATGCCCGCCGTCGCCGCAACGCCGAGCAGCGACCAGCCCATGCGTACCGCGTCGAGCCGTGACGCCGCGAAGAGTAGTACCGACCCGTCGATGATCAACTGGGTGCGCCCCGCATTCCAGCCCCTGGTGCGATAGAGCCACAGCACCAGCGCGCCCGAGCCGCCCGTCGCCGCTCCGTGCCGGGCCAGTGCAAGCGCTCCGAAGCCGATCACACTGCCGCCGACCACGGCCGCTACCGGATCGCTCACCCAGGCGATCTCTATGCCCAGAGGCGCGAGCGCGGTCATCGCGAACAGGCTGAGCGTCACTATTGCGGTCTTGATGAGGAAGGTCCAGCTCATCGAGCGCAAGGTGATCGCCATCAGCGGCGCCGAAATCACCGCATAGAGCAGGCCCACCGGCCAGCCGGTCGCATAGCTCAGCACCAGCGCCACGCCCGCGACGCCGCCCGTCGCCAGCCCCGCCGCACGCAGCAGCACCAGCCCGACCGCCAGATGGACCGTGCCGACGAACAGGGCGTAAATGTCCTCGCCGTGGCCATGCGGAGTGGGGGAGGGTGCATTCGAAGAGGTCATGGCAGTTGTGCCCCCTGCTGTTTCACAAAAAAGAAAGGCCGGGAAAGCGCCCTTCGGCGCCCCGACCTTTCGTTCAACCGGCAATGCATCCCCCCGCGATCGCTCTTTTCAAAGCCCGACCGCAGGGGAGGGCAAAATCAGGCGCTTTCCTTCTTGCGGCTCTGCTTCTTGCGCTCGTTCGGGTCCAGATGGACCTTGCGCAGGCGGATCGACTGCGGGGTGACTTCGACCATCTCGTCGTCGTCGATGTAGGCGATCGCCTGTTCCAGCGTCATCACGCGCGGCGGGGTGAGGCGGATGGCGT
>JASGGD010000082.1:0-19941 GCA_047605225.1 Novosphingobium sp. | reverse complement strand
ATCGACATGGACGGCTTCGCGCAGCTCGTGGATGTTCATAGGTTGGCGGCGCCCTCGATACAGCTTGGCGCAATCCAGACCTTTACTGCTATCGCGCAATCTGCAGCTTGAGAGGATCGGTATGGCAGTCCGAAATTTCGCCCTCTGATGGGGACTGATCATTCCGAAGGCTGGGAAGCCGTTGCCGATCGCTTTATCGAGATTCGCTCAGACGTGGGCGCGGAATTGATAAGGAGCTGGGCGAGGAGCAACCTGCCGCCATCGGGGTCTATCCTGGACATCGGATGCGGTTCGGGCATTCCGATCGCGCGGGCGCTTGTTGATGGCGGTTTCATAGTTTTCGGGATCGATGCTTCCATATCGCTCGTTGCGGCGTTCCGACGCAACTTGCCCAATATGGCGGTGGCCTGTGAGCCTGCACAGGACAGTGCCTTTTTTGATCGTCGATTTGCCGGCGCTGTGGCGATCGGCCTCATCTTTCTGCTCGATGCCGGCGATCAGCAACGGCTACTCAGGAAGGTCGCAGCCGCGCTGGAATCTGGTGGGCGCTTCTTGTTCAGTGCTCCTCTCGAAGTGTGCGAATGGCAAGACACGCTGACCGGGCGTGCGTCGCGATCACTGGGGCTGGCGAAGTACGCAGCGCAGCTCGAAAATGTTGGCATGGTTCTCGTCAACTGTCTGACGGATAAGGGAGGAAACAACTATTACGACGCGATGAAGGCATCCAAGCGGGAGCAGTGACACCGGCCATTGCCCAAAAATGCTGGTGGTTTGGGAAAGCTGGCGCGGGCATTCTGCGTGGTTGCCAGCTAAGGTCGTTTACGCGAGCAAATTCCGAACTCTGGAATCTTGCATGAGTGGTGTTGGCGACCGTCGAGATAAAAGAAGGCTGGTGCATTGTGGTTGCAATTGGTCTGCTTCATTATGCCGCTGCCGTTCGCTTGGGCAAGCCAGCAGGCGCTCGCGGGGTGAGGATCACTGTAGGAGACGCTTACTGGGATGGACATCGCCCCCGCAGGCAGGCCAGCGCGCGATTGTCGCGGCGTCTATGGTGCAAACCTCGGCATGATTCAGTTCGCGGCGCAGATCATCGCTTCGGTTCCATCGGCGGTGCCCGCATCATTTCGCAGGCTAGCGGCAAGCCCGACACCTGGATGGGCGTTGCAGCGATGATAGTGCGTCTGATCGTTTGCTACGTTATCATCCTGATGTTCCCCGGCGTGGCCGTGGCCAAGCCTGCCACGGTTGACGCCACGGAGGTAGCGCTCGAGCAATGCCTTGCGCTACCTGCTAACGCGTCCACCGCCGGCCAGACCGATTGCGAGGTGGCGGCGATGAACAGGTACAATCACCGTATGAATGTCGCGTATGCCGCGCTGATGCGCCAGTTGCCGGCAGCAGCGGCCGATCGCTTGCGCAAGTCGCAGCGGGCTTGGATGGCCTTCCGCTATGCCGAGGCAGAGGCCCGCGGCGCGATCTTCGCGACCAGGCAAGGCACGATGTTCGTTCCGATGGAGTCCGATGCCGCCACGGTCCTCATTGGCGACCGCGCGCGTCTCCTGGAGCGTTACGTTCGGGTGCTTGGCATCGAATGACGGAATCGTCGCCCCCGCCCCTGCTGACGTTCCGGATCGAGCAGCGTCGCAATCTCGCACCAGTCTGGATCGGAGCAAGCATTATCGCGACCCCGGCGGCGACCTTTGTCGCGGCGAAGGCCGGTATGGGCATCGCCGCCCTCTCGGTGCCGGTCATGATCGGTATGTGCGCCATCCTGCTCGGCTTCCTTCAACTCCGCCGACCTGCGACGCTAACCCTGGACGAAACTGGGCTCACTTTCACTTGGCTATGGCGTGTGAACCATTGGAAATGGCCGCGTATCGATGGTTTTCGTGTGGCCTATGTGCGTAGCGGCAAGGCGATCATTTTCGACGTGTATGAAGAGGACGGTTTATCTGTTGCAGCAGTGCCTGCCGTGTTTGAGATAGACGAGCGCGGTTGCGTTGCAATACTGCAGCGGGTGCGGCGCATGATGAACGATTGAGATGACACTTAATTTGTGCGTGGTCGCAGTGCGGGTGACTGAACGATCGACATGTTAAAGCATGGGCTGCAAGCGATATTAACGTTCCTTGTTTTTTGTATCACATCCAAAATTATATGGCTTGCGGCTTCATCGGGGGTGGCCCCTTCCTTTGCTCGACGCGCTCAAGAAGGGTACCAAATTACCTCTGAGCCTTTCTGGTTTTGCCTATCTATTTTTTTCTCCTCACAGGCTGGGCAGGATGCGCTTACATAACCTGGGATAGTGCCAAAAAGCTGTTGAGGCGTGACTGATTGCGGGACGATAGGCAGCAACTTCTTCAAACCGACTGACCGGTTTTGGCGAACCTTGCCGTCAAATGTGTGGATTGGGAAAGGCAGCGATGTCCCAAGCCCGGTCATAAGCGGACTGCGCGCTTATGGGCGCGCCAGTTTTCTCATTAAACGGCTTGGATAGGCGCGCAGCAGACACCCCACACCCTGTCGCATCAATATCAACGGGGCGTCGCCGAGTCCCAGTGCAACGGCGGATCAGTTTCATTCGCTCTGCGGAGTCAGTTTCGATGCCGCCGCTGTCAGTCGGCGATAGGAGGACGCCTTCGGCCTGAAGCTGAGTGAGTGATTGGCTGTCAGGGGCCGAACAAAAAGAAAAGCCGACCCAAGGGCCGGCTTGTAGAGTTTTTGGGAGAGGATGCCTGAAAGGCAGGGCGGCATATGATGCTCCCTGTCCGGAACGCCAAGTGCAACGACTGCAATGTCGCATCAACTTCGCGCATCGAACGTGACGGTCTGAGCAAGGCGGCCATAATGGCATGGCGTCGCAGCTTTTATCCTTGCATTGGGTGGTATGGCGGTCGCAGTAAGGTCGTCTCGTTATTTGCAGATGATCACAGAACTGCCTGGGAGCTTGACCGCACATGCCTGATACCGAGAAGACTACGGACATTGCCGCTCTCACGGTGCAATTGTTGAGCGCTTATCTCGCGAACAACACGGTCGCATCCGAGGACCTATCGGGGCTTATTCGTTCGACGAAAGCGGCGTTGACCGATGACGCCGCCGTCGAGCCAGTAACCGAGGAGGCACCTACCTACACGCCTGCTGTTTCTGTCCGCAAGAGCCAGGCATCGTCCGAACATCTGCTCAGCCTCATCGATGGCAAGCCCTACAAGACGCTGAAGCGTCACCTGGCATCGCATGGTCTGACGCCGGAAGCATATCGGGAGCGCTACAACCTCCCAGCAAGCTATCCGATGGTGGCTCTCGACTTCACGGCAAAGCGGCGTGCCATCGCCGAGAAGATTGGTCTGGGAAGCCGGAAGCAGGCGGCGGTTGAAGCTCCGGTAGCAGTTGCGGATGTACCAGTCCTTGAAGCGATGACTCCTGCACCTAGTGTGGCAAGCGAAACGGTGCCATCGGTGGTATCGGCAACCGCCGATACGTCTCAAACCAAAGGACGTGCCGCCAGGAAACAGCGTTCGTCCAAGGCCATCAAACCGTCAGGGACCGCAGGGGAAGAGCATCCCGCACCCACGGCGCCCGCCGACGGTGCTGCGTCGGCAGATACGCCCACGGCACGGAAAGTGCGTCAGCGCAAATCCAGGCCGTTGTCGGCGCCTGAACTCAAGACGGAAACAGCAACGGACCCTGTAGCCGAGCCGGCGACGGCCGCTCCGGCCCGTAAGCGTGGGCCGGGCAGAAAGACAAAGGCCGCTGAACCTGCAGCGGTTGCCAAGCCTGGGAAGTAGAACGCGGAAACGCCGGCTGTTGCGTCCGCGCCCGTTGAACCTCCGGCGAACGTAGCCGCAGATATTCCGGCACCGGCCTCCCCGAAGCGGCGCGGCAAGATTGGTCTGTTTGGCAAGGGCGGCGCCGCGAACAAGGAAAGCACCCCTGGTGCTCCCGAGACGGAGCTTACGGCGGACAAGATGGGTAAAGCGGCCAAAATCAAAACGCCTGCTCGGGCAGGCAAACCCAAGCGCATGGCTCGCCCGAAGGCTACCTCAACCGACGCCGGCTGACGCCCACTTGGGAGTTGACCGTCACGACAGTCTCGTCTGTCGATGCCGACGCGACGCGATCGAATGCTATCGCTATGGGGCCGCTCCCTCGTAGCTTCTTCGACAGGAAAAATGCTTATGAACAACAGTGATCTCGCAGACGCCATTGCCACCCACGCCGGCATCACCAAGGCTGATGCGCGCAAGATCGTCGATGCCGTTTTCGTCGCGATCGCCGATGCGGCGGCAAAGGGCGAGGAAATCTCCCTCAACGGCTTCGGCAAATTCAAGGTGAAGGACACCCCCGAGCGCGAAGGGCGCAATCCGGCAACCGGCGAGCCGATGACCATCAAGGCCGCCCGCAAGCTGGCCTTTACGCCCGCCAAGGCCGTGAAGGACAAGTTGAACGGATGATTTGGGCGGGGCGGCGAGCGATGCGGGCGCGCCGCCCCCGCTTTCAAAGCCTAAGAAATGGTCCCGAGGACTTCGAAATGAGCTTTTTCCGCCCGGAGTAGAGATCGTCGAGGGTGCCGCTGTTTAAGATCGATTCGGAAAATACAGTGAAGACAGCGGGACGTCACAGTAGAGTTGGTGGCGAGGGCTTGCTTTGACGGGGCTTTGCCCATGGTTCGGGCGTCACATCCACTGTCAGCTGGCCGTTCCAGATCCTACATAGGGCGAAAGCGTCATCGGGATCGGAGTGGAGCCAGGCGTTCCACTGCTCGGGCCGCAGGATAGTGGGCATTCTATCGTGAACGTCGGCCATGAGCGTGCAGCTATCGACCATAACCATCGAGTAAGCGTTGCCCCACTCTTCAGTTGGTCGCCAGATACCCGCGACCGCGAAAGGCATATCGCCCGGCACTCCATACCAGGTTCGCGTCATGTGCCCTGCCTCGCCCTGGGCCTCGGCCCAGGCACTGACCGGTATGAGGCAGCGCCGGTTTATGAAGCTCTCGCGCCAGAAGGGCGTTGCCAGCCTGTCGTCGCGGGCGTTGTTCACGGTTCTCGGCTTGACAGGCAGGCCGGTCCGCTTGCTCTTCATCTTGCGGGGAAACCCCCAGGTCATTGCCTGTACCATTCCATCGGCGACGACCAGCCCGGCATAACCGGGGTAGATTTCTTCCGCCACGTTAGGCGCGGATCCCGTGGTCGCGCCGAACAGGCCTGCTATGGCACTGGTGGGCGTCGTCAGGCGGTACAGGTTGCAGATAATCGCTATCCTCCGACCTTTAAAATAGCCGGCGTTTCCGGTCTGGCAACCGACCAGGGTTTTCGGGACGGCAGGCACCGGGCCCTCGTCGTATAAGGTCAGAGCTTTCCACCGCCTTTGCACACCCGCCGAGGTAACGTGCGGTCAGCGATAGAACCTGATCAGATGTCAGACGTTCTACTGTGCATGAAGACGATAACATTTCCGGACGAAACGACTGTGCCCTCGCTTGGTCAGGGTACGTGGATGATGGGCGAGCATGCGGATAAGCGGCAGCAGGAGATCGCAGCGTTGCAGGCAGGCCTTGATCTTGGCCTGACGCTGATCGACACGGCCGAGATGTATGCGGATGGTGAAGCCGAGCGTCTGGTCGGCGAAGCCATCGCGGGCCGCCGGGACGAGGTGTTCCTGGTGAGCAAGGCCTACCCGCAGAATGCATCGCGGACGCGTCTTCGCCAGGCCTGTGAAGCGAGCTGCCAGCGGCTGCGTACCGACCATTTGGACATGTACCTGCTTCATTGGCGCGGGAACGTGCCGTTGACGGAGACAGTCGAGGCCATGGAGGCACTCGTCGTTTCGGGGCTGATTGCACGCTGGGGCGTGAGCAATCTCGACACCGACGACATGGTCGAGCTTGAGATGGTCGGAGGCTCTGCCTGCATGACCAACCAGATTCTCTATAATCTGACCCGCAGAGGGCCGGAGTACGATCTGATCCCGTGGCTTGACCAGCGGTCAATCCCGGTCATGGCCTACAGCCCGGTCGAGCAGGGGCGGCTACTGGGACACAAGGTGCTGGGCCGGATCGCGTCGGAGCACGGCGTTTCGGCGGCACAGGTTGCACTGGCATGGCTGCTGCGCCGTCCCGGAGTTCTCGCGATACCCAAAGCCGCGTCGCTCGCGCATGTGCGCGACAATCGTGCCGCCATGGACCTCGAATTCACCGATGACGCGATTGCGCAGCTCGAGCACCACTTTCCGCCGCCGACTAACCGGCAACCTCTCGAGATGCTCTGATCGGCCGGGCGGCCCCTTAGCCTCAACGCCTCGCAGCGCTCGTCGCATGCTTTGCCGCCTCGAACACCCAGTTCAGGTAAGCCGCTATGCGCACACCGCCGCGCTTGAGGCGTTCGTCGACCTCAGCCCGGTGCTGGTACGCATAGTCCCAGGACAGTGCCGGGTCAGTCGGATAGATCGTCTTGCGCAGGGCAATGCTCTCACGGATCCATACGGCGGGATCGCGCTCGTTCCAGGCAATCACGTCCTCCGGCGTGATCGAGCGCGACAGCCAGCTGGCGTATTCGGAGTAGGAAAGCGAACGCTGTTCGATCAGGCCCGAATCCCAGACCGAGTGCAGGTTGCTCGGCTTGCCGAACCAGGTGACCGACACCGCATTGCCGCCGCGATCATCGCCTGCTCCATCGTGAAGCGGCTGGTGCAGATCGCCGATGATGTGGACGATGAAACGCAGCGCCAGGCGCTTGTCTTCCAGCGGCGCCCTGGGATCACGCAGCGTGGCGGTGAAGCGTGAAAGCGCCGTCATCGCGTCGCCTTGTGCCGGGGCATCGGTTGGCTTGTACTCGTCACCCTTCACGGTGACGTAGTGCCAGGGGCTGGCCTGCTTCTGCCAGAAGGTGTCGGGATCGGACTTCATGTCGTCTGGCCAGGTCGCTGCCTCGGCAAGGTCCTCGGTGCCGAGCAAAAGCTGGACATTCGCGCGGGCGAGGCCGCTCAGGTTCTCGTCGGCGATGGCACCTGTGATGCGGTGCCCGATCGGCCCCCAGGCATGGGCAGGCGTGGCGAGGGCGAGCGAAAGGGTGAGCAGGATCAGTTTGCGCATGAGAGTTCCATAGAGCAGGAGGCGACGCTTGAAACCCCATTCAACGATGGTTCGGGGGCTCCGCCCTTATCGATATCGCTCGCAAGCGGATTGGGGATGGAATGCCGGCTCGCCGTGACCGGTATAGATGTCCGCCAGCAGCCACGACCGTTCGGCTTCCATGTCTTCCTCGGGAATGGTCTTCCACCAGAAGCGCATCGCCGGGTCCCAGCGATAGCCGCGTCCCTTGAGGGCATCCTTCCCTTCGAAGGGCGCATCCACGGCGTTCACGCGAAAGCTCGGCCGCTGCGACTGGGCGAGAAGCTTGGCCATGATGGTATCGCCATCAGGTGCGGCATGGCCAAGGAGATAGATCAGCGCGAGGATGTCGTTCTCGGCGCGGTGCCCCTCGAAGAACCATCCGCACTGCGAGACCAGGTACCCGAGGGCTTTCCCGTCGAAGCCGAGTTCCAGCCAGTCGATCTCCGCCATCGAACAGGCCCAGGCGCGCCCCGCGATTGTCGGCAGCCGCCGATCGACGAAAGGTCGGTCGAAGGCAGCGTTGTGTGCGATGATGAGGTCGGCAGATGCCAGAATATCGGTAGCTGCCGCCTCGTCGATCGCCTGACCCGCGAGGGCCTCGTCGGACAGGCCGGTGAGACGGGTGATCCTGGGATCAAGTGGCTGCTGCGGGTCCTCGCGCCAGACTCGGGGTGTGCCGATCTGTACAATCCGGCCGAGCTCATCGAAGCGAAAGCGCTGGACGGCGAGTTCGATGATCTTGTCGGTTTCCCGGTCGAGACCTGTCGTTTCGACGTCGAGGGCGAGACCAATGCGCGTCTTCCCGTGCGGCGGCCCTGCATATAGCCGGTATACTGGAAGCAGGCGCCGGAGCACCCGAAAGTCCGGATGGGCTTCGAGCGCGCGGGCTGCTTCGGACAAGGCATTGGCAGCGAAAGAGGTCATCGCCAGCCTGATAGTCGCGGCTTGCTGCCGGGGAAAGCATGCGCAGGGAAGGGCCGGGAAAATGAGGCGTCCTATCTGCCCGGGCGAAACGAGAAAGGTCGATCAGTGAAAATCGTGACTGCGGATCGGTACGAGATCGTCCGAATCCCTGCCCGGCCCGTAAGCTTGAGAGTCCGGCGTCCTGCCGCGAGGCCAGGATGGATCGCGGGGATCGGGACCGCCGCCATTACTGGCGCCGTCACCGCGTCCCGGCGTCACGGAGAAGTCGCCGTGAGAAATCGAGCGGAGCATGTCGTCGTGGTCGATGATGCGGTCGCAGATCACGTGGATGATCTCGCCCTCCTTCTGCAAGCGGCCGCGCATTGCAATCATCGAGGCCGACATGATCTGGCGCCGGTAGATCTCGAACTTGTTCGGCCACAGGATGCCGTTGGCAATGCCGGTCTCATCCTCGATAGTGACGAACAGCACGCCCTTGGCCGATCCGGGCCGCTGACGCACCAGGATCACCCCGGCAACCTCGATGTTGCGGCCATTGCGGATCGCACCCAGATCGGCGCAGCGCACGATGCGCAAGGCATCGAGCTGCGAGCGCAGGAACTGGAGCGGGTGCCCACGAAGCGACATCTGTAGCGAGCGATAATCCTCCACCACTTCACGGCCCTCGCTCATCGCCCGCAAGGTCACGTTCTGCTCTACGCTCTCCGGCCTGAAACGCGCTTCGCGCTCGTCGGCAGCAGCAAATAGCGGGAGCGGCGCATCACCCAGACCCTTGACCTTCCACAGCCCCTGGCGGCGATCCTCGGCGAGGCAGGAAAAAGCGTCCGCCTCTGCAAGCCGCTCGATGGCGGCGCGCGGCACCCCGGCGCGGCGCCAGACCTCCTCGACGCTCCCGAACGGGGCGGGGCCGCGGGCGGCTACGATTGCTGCCCCATGAACGTTGGCGAGGCCGCGCACCTGCCGGAAGCCGAGCCGCACCGCGAGGTCTCGCCCCCGGCCGGATTCGAGCGAGCAGTCCCAGTGACTGTGGTTGATCGAGACGGGCCGAACCTCGACACCGTGCGCCCTTGCATCGCGCACGATTTGCGCAGGCGCATAGAAGCCCATCGGCTGCGCATTGAGCAGGGCGGCGCAGAAGACGTCGGGATGATGGTGCTTCATCCAGCAGCTGGCATAGGCGATCTTGGCGAATGAGGCGGCATGGCTCTCGGGAAAGCCGTAGGAGCCGAAGCCCTCGATCTGCTTGAAGGTCCGCTCAGCGAAGTCCCTGGGGTAGCCGCGCGCGACCATGCCGCCCACCAGTTTATCGTAGAAGTGGCTGACCCCGCCCGTGAGCTTGAAGGTCGCCATCGCGCGGCGAAGCTGATCGGCTTCCACCGGCGTGAAGCCGGCGCCGACGATCGCGACCTTCATCGCCTGTTCCTGGAACAGGGGCACACCCAGCGTCTTTTCGAGCACCGCGCGCAGTTCGGCTTTCGGATACTCGGGGGTCTCCTTGCCTTCGCGCCGCCGCAGATAGGGATGGACCATGTCGCCCTGAATTGGGCCTGGCCGCACGATAGCGACCTCGATGACGAGGTCATAGAACTTCTCGGGCTTGATGCGCGGCAGCATCGACATCTGCGCCCGGCTTTCGATCTGAAAGACGCCCAGCGTGTCGGCTTTCTGGATCATCGCGTAGACGTCGGGGTCATCGTCCTGCAGGTCGGCCATTCCTACCCGTATGCCCTTGTGGGTTTCGAGCAGATTGAAGGCGCGGTTCATGCAGCCGAGCATGCCGAGGCCCAGTACATCGACTTTCATGAATTTCAGCGCATCGATGTCGTCCTTGTCCCACTCGATGATCTGGCGATCCTCCATGCGCGCCGGTTCGATGGGAACGAGGTCATCGAGCCGTTCCTGTGTCAGCACAAAGCCGCCGGGGTGCTGCGAAAGATGCCGCGGCGTGCCGATCAGCTGGCGCGACAATTCCAAAGTCAGGCGCAGGCGATGGTCGTCGGCGTTGAGGTTGAGGCTTTCGATCTGCTCGCTGCTGATCCCGTCTATCGACCAGCCCCATACAAGACCCGTGAGCATCTTGGTGAGATCGCGCGGCAGTCCCAGCGCCTTGCCCACTTCGGCAACGGCGCCGCGGGTTCGGTAGCGGGTGACGACGGCGGTCAGCGCCGAGCGATGGCGACCGTAGGTTTCATAGATCCACTGGATGATCTCTTCGCGCCGCTCGTGCTCGAAATCGACGTCGATGTCGGGCGGCTCCTTGCGCTCGCCCGAGACGAAGCGCTCGAACAGGAGTTCGTGCCTGATCGGATCGATCGAGGTGATGCCCAGCACGAAACACACGCAGCTGTTGGCGGCCGAGCCGCGGCCCTGGTACAGAATGCCGCGACGCCGGCTTTCGGCGACGATGGCATGGACGGTCAGAAAATAGGGTGCATAGCCGAGCCGTTCGATCAGCCGCAGTTCGTGGTTGATCTGCTTGCGGTAGGCTTTTCCCAGTCCTTGCGGAAACATGCGCGCCGCCGCTTCCTCGGTCAGGGCGGCAAGTGCCTGCTGCGCGGTACGGCCGGCCATCACCTCCTCGTAGGGATATTGGTACTGGATCTCACCCAGGTCGAATCGGCACTGTGCGGCGATGTCGGCGCTGGCCTGGATCGCATCGGGGAAGGCGGAGAAGCGGCGTTCCATTTCCTGCGGCGACTTGAGATTGCGGTCCATGAATCTCTCGCGCCTGAAGCCGAGGGCATCGATCGTCGTCCTCTCGCGGATGGCGGTCATCACGTCCTGCAGCGGGCGGAGGTCGGATTGATGGTAAAGCACGTCGCCAGTCGCGACGCTGCGGATGCCGGCCGTGCGGGCGAGAGCATCGAGACCGTGAAGGCGGCCCTGGTCGCCCGGCCGGCGGCGCAGCGACAGCGCGCAGTATCCACGATCGCCGAAGACGGCACGCAGGTCCTGGAGGTGCGCCGCGGTCCGCGCGTCCGGCATGTCCGGGAGCAGGATAGCAACCAGTCCTTCGCTACACTCGCCAATGTCACTCCATGTAAGGATGCACCTGCCTTTGCCGCCGCGGCCCTTACCGAGCGAAAGCAGCCGCGTAAGACGCGACCAGGCGAGGCGATCCGTAGGGTAGAGCAGCATCGCGCGGCCATCGGTCAGATCGATGCGCGAGCCCGCGATCATGCGTACGCCTGTCTCCTTTTGTCCCGCCCATCCGCGCACGATCCCTGCCACCGTATTATGGTCGGCAAGGCCAAGCGCGGTGTGGCCGAACGTGGCGGCGGTCGCGAAGATTTCCTCGGGCGCCGAGGCACCGCGCAGGAACGAGAAGTGGCTGGTAACCTGCAGTTCGACATAAGTCGTCATCAGCCGAACACCCCATGGAGATACCAGGTGAGATCGCCGGTCGGTGCATCGACGCCGTCTCCGCGCCGGAATAGCCAGAAGCGCTCTCCGCCTCCGGTCTCAACCATGAAATAGTCGCGCACGGCCCACATCTCACGGGCGCTGCGCCACCATTCGCCATGGATGCGCTCGGGACCTTCGCCGGCCGACACACGGTATGGCGCGCCGCGCCACGAGAAGCGGCGCGGGGGATGGTCGGGCAGCAGGGCGACCACGTTGGTGAGCAGTTCGGGCCGATGCAGCAGGCGAACCGGCCGGCGCCAGGCAGGCCAGCCAGTCGTCGCCGCAAGCGGCGGGGTGCGGCGAACCGCGCGCTCGGGCACGTCGCTTTCGATAGCGCTCACCCGGAACAGGGCCTCTTCGCTCGCCCGGCCCGCCAATTGATCGACAAGCGGCGCGACATCAGGCGTGTGCTGGGCGTCCAGGAGGCCGCACCCCAGCGCTACCGGCTGCAGGTCCTCGACGCGCGGCGCGGCAAGCGTCATCACCTCGATGCCAAGCCCGGGGTCGATCCGCTCGACGCGCATGGCGAACATTCGCGCCAAATGCCTTGCATCGCGAGTGGCGCGCGCGGTGCCGATAGCAATGCGCTGGTCGATCCCGTCGACCCGCTCGCAGGTGAGCACCGCCGTGCGAAGGCCGAGCCGCCGCGCCTGAAGGTCAGACGCCAGGTCGGCGAGAAGGTCGCGGACAACCTGGTTGATGGCCTCCGCCGTGATGATCGGTTCAAGCAACCGTCGCTCGGCGCGAGGTGCCTCGAATGGAACCATCGGAACGATCGGCTCGGCAACGAGGCCTCGCGCCTGGTCGAGCCGCTCGACCGACTTTAGTCCGAGCCGCTTGGCGAGCGGACCGCGTGGCATGGCGTAGAGGTCGGCGATCCGCTCGAAACCGAACCGGCTTGCGGTTATCAGCGCGTCGGGCGAAAGGCGCAGGGCTGCCAGCGGAAGGTCGGCGATCGCCTGCGCCTCGCTGCGCGCCGGCAGGAGAGTCACGGCGCGGCCTCCGAAACGGGCCAGCGCATGCGCGGCGCCAGGCGTTCCGGCTATGGCGATGCGCGCGGTAAAGCCGAGGCGTCGCAGGAAGTGCAGCACCCGCCGACAGAAGCGATCCTCGCCCCCGAAAAGATGCGTGGTCCCGGTCAGGTCGAGCCACAGGCCGTCGGTATCGCAAACGCTGGCCGTCGGGGTCCAGTGGCGGACGGCGTGAAGCGACAGTCGTTCAAGCCATGCCGTGTCGGCGTCCCGGTCGGCATCACGCACATCGAGGTCCGTCACCAGGGCCCGTGCATGGGCGGCGGCCATGCCGGGCAGCAAGCCAAGATCAAGCGCGACGGGGCAGGCGGCCGTCACGACGTCGCGCTGCCCGCTGCGCGCAATCAGGACCAGGGGTTTGGCGAAAGGATCGGCATGCGGGTGCGTTATGGATGAAGGCGAGCGCGGGACGGATGCGGCCCCGTCGTCGGGCGCCATCGCGCGAAAGGGATGATCGGCAGCTTCGCTGCGCCGACCCATTTCACGCATCGTCGGGCGCCGATGTGGGGGCAATGCTTCGATATCCGTCTGGGCTTCGATATCCGTCTGGGCTTCGATATCCGGCTGGTCCGGCGTCGCCGCGAGCGCGCTTTGCGCCCAACGTGCACCGGGTCGCCATCCGCCGCCGCGCGGTACCGAGCACGCGCCGGGATCGTCGTCGACGGGTTGGGAAAGGCGCGCGGCCGGCGCAGCCGCCTTACGCGGCGCGGATGGCTGCTCCAGCCCGCGCAGGCGCTCGATCGGCAACTGCGGCAGGTAGAGCGAGGCGACCCTGTTCATCGCAGGCCTCGAGGACAAGAGAGAAGGGATTGCCGCCGCGCTGGCGGACAAGCTCGATCGTCCACTGCCCGCGTCCGACACCGGCGTGGGGCAGAGGGGACGAAGGTGCGGAGCCGACGCTCCAGCGCGTCATCGCGGCCGATGGCTGCGCGAGCGGATTTCGTTCGCGCTTTCGATGCCGCCGATAGAGCAGCATGGGCGTCCGCCCGTCGGTCGCCGCGAGCTGCAGCCGGCGGGTAGCGGTCTGGTCGGCCGCCTTTACCTCGGCGATCACGCAGGCCAGAGACCCGTCGCGCAATGCATCCTCGGCTAGCGCCAGGACTTCGGCATCCTTCCTGCCTTGTGCGTAGAGAACCTTGTCCGGGGGCAGTCCCACCTGTTCGAGGCCGGGCGCATAAAGGTCGAACCGGCTGAGCGCCCACAGCACCGTCATGCCCGGACCTGCGGCAAAGCGCGCAGCGAGGCCTGCGGCAAACAGTGTCGCAGCGGCATCGTCGTTCCAGCTGGCGCTGGCGCCGGCGATTTCATGAAGCGCGTATCCATCGAGCCCTCCCCCGGCAAGCCGGGTATCGATCTCGGGCAGACCGAATGGCAGCGCCGGGCCGCGCACCGCGTGGACATGCGCGATCCGTTCGCGGAGCGCGGCAAGCTGCTCAGGCTGCGGAGAGGAGGAAAGGGCGGGTTGCGGGATCATGGCTCAGGGACAGCGACTCAATTGTTCGCTATATGTTCCTGCGTGGCGTACCTTTCGTCAAGGCGCCGTTCCGCCCGAAACAAGGAAGGGCGACCTAAACAATGGACTGAAAACGATAAAGATTTTTCACGAGCCCGGTATGCTCAGTAATGCCCATAAGCACCGATGACGCGGTCAGGCCGCTGCCGATGCCGCACGATTTCGGGATTTGCCCGCCCGTTTTTTCTGCACGGGACGGTCCGACAGCTCGATCCACAGCGGCGCATGGTCGCTGGTCTTTTCCCAGGCCCTCGGACGCGTATCGACCTCGGCGGCAAGCAGACGTTTCGCTGCGACCGGATTGAGCAGGGCATGATCGATCCTGAGCCCTGCATTGCGCTCGAAGGCGCCGCGCCAGTATTTCCAGAAGGTGTAGATCGTCTCGTGCGAGTGCAGGGCGCGCACGGCATCGATCCAGCCCTGATCGAGGATGCGCGCATAGGCGTCGCGGACTTCGGGCGCGAAGAGCGCATCCTCGCGCCAGCGCTCCGGCGCATGGACATCCAGATCGGTGGGCATGACGTTGAAGTCGCCCAGGCACACGACCGGTGCCTCGAGTCCGGTCAGGGAGGCGAGATGGGCATGGAGACGCTCGAACCAGCGCAGCTTGAAATCGAACCTGGGTCCGGGTCGCGGGTTCCCGTTCGGCAGGTAAAGCCCGCAGATCAGCACGCCGCCCACCGCAGCTTCGATGTAGCGGCTCTGCTCGTCGTCGGGATCACCGGGCAGGCCGCGGCGTGTCTCATGGATTTCGCCGATGCGGCTCAGGATGGCGACGCCGTTCCACCGGCTCTGCCCGTGCCAGATCGCCTCGTAGCCTGCATCCCTGATCGCACCTTCCGGAAAATGGTCGTCAGGCGCCTTCAATTCCTGAAGGCAGACGATGTCCGGCTCCGCGAGCTCGAGCCATCGCAGCAGGACGGGCAGGCGGGCGTTGACGCCGTTCACGTTGTAGGTGGCGATCTTCATGGCCTTCGCAAAACGCATGGGCGCCGACGGGTTCCTCGTGCGTTGAGGCGGGATGGCGAAGCGTCCTCTCAAGGTCTTTCGGACATCGATCGGCTTCGACGATGCCTATGTGGCGGCTACGAGCCGAAAAGCGGCCCTGCAGGCGTGGGGCGCCGGCATGGACCTGTTCGCAAGCGGCGCTGCGGAGACGGTTACGGACCCCGGGCTTTCGAAGGCGCCGCTTGCGCAGCCCGGTGTGGTCATCCGGGTGGCGAGAGGCAGTCGCGCCGAGCATCTCGCGGCGTTGACGCAGAGGCCTAAGCGTGCGGTAAAAACCGTTCCCGCCCCGGCCGAGGATCGTGGGGTGCCGGCCCGGACAAAGCGGAAAACGCCCAGGCCGAGCCGCGCCAACCTTACCAGGGCGGAGGCTGCGGTGAAGCGGGCGTCGGATCGGGCCGCCGCCGCGATCGCCGGGATCGACGCCAGGATCGAGCAACTGCGCCGAGAGCGCGATGCGTTGCGCGCCAAGCGGGACGAGCAGCTTCGTAAACTCGAAGCGCGGCGCGAGCGCGCCGAGGAAGACTACCGCCGGGCGATGGATGACTGGGAAGGGTGAAGCTGGCGGGCAAGGTCCCGGTGAGAACCGCACTTGAAATCCGCTATCGACCAGGACCCGCGTTTGCCTCTCCCTCTGCCGGAACAGCCTGGCGCGGTTTCTCCGGCGTCGATCGGCTGGGATTTCGTTTTGGGAGAGGCGACATCGGTATCAGGCCGGCAGGGCATGTGGTTGCGCAGGCTTTATGTGAGGCTTGACGTTCCCTTCTGTTCTCGGCCGACCGCAAACTTGGGTTCGGACGGATTCATCAGGAGAAGGGCAGGTCCTTGGCGTTCTTCCGCTCGCGACGCGCCTGATGCTGTTCACGCGCTATCTGCCTTCCCAGCAGGCGGGCGAGGCGAAGAATGGCGGCATTCGCTTGTGGCGAAAGCTCTGGCTGCCCGGCAGGAGGAGGGCGGCGGCGTTTCATACCGCGAGTTCTTCAGTAGCGATGCGCAGCCTTATCCGGGATCTGAAGGACGGGCATCGCGGAAGCGAAGTGGGAGAGGAGGGGCGCGGTTTGCGGCTGGCCGGATTCGTATCCGGCTTGCCCCGGACCTGAGCGCGCCTGGACGTTTCCACGCCGATTGAAGTTGTGCTATCGTCCCGCTTGGAAAGGCGCTGCACATGCAGGATGTCGATCGTAGTGAAGCAGCGGAGAACATGCCGTCGCCGCGGGCCGCGGACTGGTTCTGGCGGCCATGGCATGCGAAAATCACGTGGGCCCTGACGCTGCTCTACTGGGTCAGCCTCGAATGGATGATCACGATGCCGTTCGATCGGCTGAACATCTATTTCGTCAACACGATGGTACTGCTGATCTTCGTATTCAATCCCGTCACCGTGACCGCAGTACTTGGCTATGGCTTCCTCAAGGCCAAAGTCGCATGCGGAGAATGGGTGATAACTCCAGGTCCGCCTTCGCAGCGGCCGGTCAATGATCCCTACACCGATCCATGCGATCCGCGATCCGGCGAGATACATCTCCGGCACATTGGGGTGATCCAAGACTAGGATCATGGGTTGCGCCGCTCCTTGAAGGTGGGGTCGCCGTCAGCAATACCGTTGTCCCGATCGAGGAGTAGTCGGCCGGATCCGAGAATGGAGGACTGCTCCATGGACATGACTGGCCCGGTTGCATCTGCGGTCCCACGACCAGCATCGGCCTGTCGCAGATATCTGTTTCGGAGCCCGTCATGGCCAAGTACGCGTTGGCTGAGTTCTCTGGAAAATGTCTCAACCGGACGACCAGATCGCGCCGCCTGCTTTTCGGCTGCAGCGATGGCTTCTCGAACGTCATAGTTTATGATGTCGATAGAGGAGCGAGCGGAAACCGTCGCGATCCCTCGATCTGAAATGTCGGCACTCAATTTGGCTGTGGCAGAACCAATTACGCTACCTTTGTCGCTGGCGTTATCTTCGCTGTCTTTCTTGTTTGTGCTGCCTCCACGGGATGCCGATGCCGTGAGATCGCCCGACACAGTCTGACTATCTGCTGTCGAATGCTCCGCGGATCGCGACAGCGACCTCTGCCATCCGGTCTGGACCATGATGGCCGTGACATCGCGCTCCAGCGTGTCGGCGACCTGGGGCTTCAGCCGCCAGTTACCCTGCCGGTCCATCTCGAACCCGCCGCGCAGCCAGTTGGCCATGGCGGCCTGCCCCTCCTTGCCGCTGCCCAGGAAATGCTCGATCGTGTCGGGACCTGCCTGCTTGCCGGCCTCGAACCGGGTGCTGGTGTCGCTGCGCGCCGACTGGCTGAACCCGGTGCTGCTGGAGACGAGCAGATCGTTGTGCGCGAAGCTGAACCTCGCATGCCCGCCACCGGCGATGGCGCCAAGCTGGCTCTGGTTGATCAGGCCTCCGCGCCACATCTGCGCGGCAAGCTCGGGCGTCAGGTTCAGGCTGACATCGCCGTTCTGGTCCATCGCGATCTGGCGCCTGGACATCTCGACACCGTGCGCGCGCAGCAGGGACTGGGTGCGCGTGAGCCGTTCCCGATCGACGATCTGTGTCAGGCGTTGGTTGCGTGCGCGATCGGCGATGCCTTGCGCGCCGCCTTCCGCCATGTCGAGCTGGTTTCCGGCGGTACCGGCGAGCGCGCGGATGAAGGAATCGAGGCGCGCGGCTTCGCGCACGGATACGCCGGTAGCACCGGCGCCTTCTGCGAATCCGGCATTGTCCGCCTGCCGCCGCTGCTCGCCGATCTGCGCGGAGCTGCGCACGCCATCGGGGCCGACCTCGCGCTGGGCGTCGAGCTTGCCGGACCGCTCGGCAAAATCGTAGCCCGCCGCCTCACGCGTGCGGCCATAGACGCTCGTGCCCTCGCGCGCGGCCTCGGCCGTCGCACCATCGGCCGTGCCCACCTGCACCGCCGCATTGTAGGTCTCCAGCGCGCGCAGAACCTGCGCTTCGCTCCGCCCGGTCGAGCGCGAAAGCTGGGTGATCGCACTCGACCGCGCTTCGCCCGAGAGCGCGTTGATGAAGCCGATGCGGCGGCTGGTCTGTGTGACGGAAATGCCGAGCATGGCGGCAGCCTGCCGCTGCCCCTGGTTGGTGCCGGTGCGATGTCCCTGTTCCGTCGCGACATTTCCCCGCTCGACGGCGGCAATCCGGTCACCGGCATAATCACGTCGCCCCTCCATGGCGCCGACCTGCGTCTCAGCCGCCGTCAGGTCGTTGCGCAGCATCTGCGCCTGGTCGAAGGCATTGGCCGTGAGCTTGGCGAACGTCGGGTCGGCACCGGCCTGCGCGATGACGGTCGAGGCCTTGAGCGCTGCGTCCCTGGCGTCATAGCCGCCGCGCTCGAAATGCCGCTGCGCCCCCGACTGCATCATCTCGTAGGCTTGGCTGTCCCCGAAGGCCTTCCACTGCACCATGTTCTGCGCGAAGGCGGCAAAGGCACGCTCGCCGGACTGCCCTTCGCCGAAATAGCTCGTACCCAGCTTGCGCAGGGCATCGCCTTGCGCGAAATTGTGGATCGCCGACGTGGCGGCATTGGCGCGCACCGCGCGCGCCGTTGCCGGATCGCCGAGATCGCGCCCGGCGAGCGCCGGCGAAAGCCCGCCGAGTTCCCGCGCCGCATCGGTCCTGCCAAGCCCGAACGCGGCGGTTCCGGCAGAGACGCCACCGTGCTCGCCCAATACCGCACCTGCGGAAGCGAAGGTGCGGTCGAGACCGAAGCTGCTGCGTTCCCCGAAATCGCCGAAGCCCGACGACGCGCCTCGCCGCGCGAGCGTGCCGCCGGCGGAGGCCTGGGCTTCGAGCGCGGAGGCGTACCCCTCGTTCGTGCCTACCGTCGCGGCCGCCATGCTGCCCTGTCCCTGCACGCCGAGCATGCCCGATGTGAAGGCAGTGAACATGTTGCCGGAGAAACGGAACACCGTGAAGACGAAGGCGCCTGCAAGCCCCGCCGCCGCCGTCCGGAACGAGCCGAAGATCGCCAGCGCCTTCATTGCCGCAGACGGCGCCAGTATCCAGCTGTCGGCGGCAACGCTGGTCGCGCGCAGCTCGGCCAGCACGTCCATCGCCCGGCCGAGGGTAAGCTGGTAGATGCCGGCATCGATCACACCCCACAGCGCCACGAAGACGAACAGGCCGAGCGCGAAGCTCGCTACTCTGAGGTTGATGGGCGTCAGGATGAACAGCAGCGCGATCGGCATCATCATGAGCATGATCGCGAAGACCGAGGCGCGGATCGTCGGCATCCACTCGTTGGCGGTGGAAAGCGTCGCGAGGCCGTTGGACTCGATCGCCCGGTTCGCCATGACCCTCGCGGTCGCTGCGGGCGAATCCTCGAACAGGACGTCGCCGACGGTCTGGCCGAGGAGGACGTTGGTGAGGAACTTCTGCCGGCTCATCGACTGGCCGAGCATCATGGCGCCGAGCGCATCGATCTGCTGGCGGCAGCGGTCGCGCTGGCTCGTCTGGGTCACGTCGAACCCGGTTCGTGCGCAGACCTGGTCGCTGTAGGCGTCGAACAGCGTGGCATCCGAAAGGCGCTCGGCGATATGCGCCCAGGCCGCCTCGCAGCTTACCGTCGTCCCCGCCTTGTCGCTCGCCGTATAAACGGTCGAGAAGGTTGCCGGGCCGGCCATTGCCGCGAAGGAGGCGGGAAGGTCGGTCGATGTCCGGAACAGCTGGTCGTCGTCGATGCCGTAAGCCGGGGAGACACGGGCGACCGGATAGCACTGGCGCACGTAGTCCTTCACCGTCGCGTCGAGGAACGTGTCGACCATCGGGCTGCGGGGACTGACCGCATTCAGGAACAGGTCGAAGGCATGCCCGCCGGCTCCGAATTCGAGCTTGGCATTGGGGTCGGTGGTGTTGTCGTCGATGGTTTCGGCAAGAGCCCGTTCCATGAGGTTGGTGACGCCCGCGACCAGCACGAGGAGATTGGGGACGTCGCCCA
>JASGGD010000081.1:0-20058 GCA_047605225.1 Novosphingobium sp. | reverse complement strand
CTTTGCGAGCGTAGCGAAGCAATCCAGGGCAGCACAAGACTGCCCTGGATTGCTTCGCTACGCTCGCAATGACGAGGTGCGGGGAATAGCCGCAAATGGGTGGCTAGCGGACGTAAAGCTAGGTCCGGTCGCGTCGCTTCCAAGCTGCGGAGACGGTGGTGCACAGCGGCCCTACAAAAAACTCCCACACGACAAGGCCAGACCCAACGGTTGTAGCGCCAAATGCAATACGCATCGCCCAGTGCTGGACCTCGTCGGAAACTGAGAAGAGCCAGCATCCGCCCCATAAAAGCAGGGGCAGTGCAATCCAAGGAATTAGCTGCGTTTGCATTTCGTTGACCAGCGCTAGGCCGTCGAGTGGAAACGCCTTTCTGGCCAGATATAGTCGGTAGCGGGTCACGATCATCACCCACCTTTCTCACAACTATTGAACGTCTGCAAAGGGGCGTGAGTTGCCATTCCAAAAACAAACCGTCATCCCAGCGAAGGCTGGGACCGCTCTCGTCATCACGCTGCTTCTCCGCGAGGCCGCGATGAAGCTCGCACTGCCCTGCCGATAGGGCTCATCATGGTCACAACGGTCCCAGCCTTCGCTGGGATGACGAAGATGTTTGCACGGCAGCTTTGGCGCGCTCACCGACAGTCCACTTTCCTACATATGAGATCGTCCGATACAATGCGGCTATGCTCAACCCGATAGCCCCGCTCCTCACAAGGTTACACCACAAGGTGACACCTTTCGCTCGCAAGGTGACACATCTTCCGCCCAATGTGTCACCTTAGGCCCGCAAGGTGACACTTTTCGACCCTAAGGTGACACCTTTTCCCTCTGGACCGTGTAAACCGTGTAAACCTGTCACCTTGCATGGCTCACCCCACCGGCGCGCGGCGGCGGTAGCTCAGGGCCTCGGCGACGTGGAGCCGGGTGACCTGCCCCGCTCCCGCCAGATCGGCGATCGTGCGGCTGGTGCGCAGGATGCGCGTATAGCCGCGTGCGGAGAGGCGCATCGCTTCGGCGGCCTGCATCAGCAGGCGGCGGCCCGCTTCGTCCGGGGTGGCGTGGGCTTCGAGGAGGTCGCCGTCGAGTTCGGCGTTGGTGCGCGCCTTGGTGCCTTTCAGACGCTCCGCCTGCACTTGCCGCGCCTGCGCAACTCTCGCCGCGACTTGCGCGCTGCCTTCGCTTGGCGGCGGGAGGGCGAGGTCGACCGCGCGGACCGGATCGACTTCGACGTGAAGATCGATCCGGTCGAGCAGCGGGCCGGAGACCTTGCTCTGGTAATCGGCACCGCAGCGCGGCGCGCGGCTGCAGGCGAGGGCGGGGTCGCCCATGTAGCCGCAGCGGCACGGGTTCATCGCCGCGATCAGCTGGACCCGCGCGGGGTAGGTCAGGTGGGCGTTGGCGCGCGCGACGGTGACTTCGCCGCTCTCCAGCGGCTGGCGCAGCGAATCGAGCGCCTGTCGCTGGAACTCGGGCAGTTCGTCGAGGAACAGGACGCCGAGGTGCGCCATCGAGACCTCGCCGGGGCGCACCTTGATGCCACCACCGGTCAGCGCCGCGATCGAGGCGGAATGGTGGGGCGCACGGTAAGGCCGCGCGCGGCTGATGCGGCCGCCCTCCAGCGTTCCCGCCACCGAGGCGACCATCGATACCTCCAGCGCCTCGGCCGGAGTGAGTTCGGGCAGGACGCCCGGCAGGCACGAGGCGAGCAGCGACTTGCCCGCGCCCGGCGGCCCGACCATCAGCAGGTTGTGCGCGCCTGCCGCCGCGATCTCCAGCGCGCGGCGGGCGGTCTCCTGTCCCTTGACCTGCCGGAGATCGGGGCCGCCGGTGGCAGCTTCGACCTCGCCCAGTGGGGGCGTCTGCAGCACCTGGATGCCGCGCAAGTGATTGAGCAGACTGATGAGGTTGGGCGCGGCGACGACTGGAACCCCGCTCGCCCAGCGCGCTTCGGAGCCTTGCGGGGCGGGACAGATCAGGCCCTTCTCATGCTCGCTGGCATGGATCGCCGCAAGCAGCACGCCGGGGGACGGGATGACCCGGCCGTCGAGCGCCAGTTCGCCCACCGCGACGAAATCGCCCAGCTGCTCGGCGTCGATCACGCCCATGGCCGCCAGCAGGGCCAGAGCCACCGGGAGGTCGAAGTGGGAGCCTTCCTTGGGCAGGTCGGCGGGGGAGAGGTTGACGATGATCCGCTTGGGCGGCAGCGCGAGGCCCATCGCGGTCAGCGCGGCGCTGACCCGCTGGGTGCTTTCGCGCACCGCCTTGTCGGGCAGGCCGACGAGCGTGAAGCCCGGCATTCCCGGTGCGATCTGGCACTGCACCTCGACGGCCCGCGCCTCAAGCCCGAGGTACGCGACGGTCGAGACGATGGCGACCAAGAAAGAATCCCTCACAAGTCATGGCAGGAGGATCATCCTAGTAACGCCGCGCCATGGCGGCGCTACGTGGAAAAATATACCTTACAGCACTTTAACCGGACCTGTGAGGAAGGGGGTAAGGGTGTTCCCGGCATAGACTGGCGATGCGCTCGCTTTCCGCAAGTCTTGCTCTGGTCGCCCTCTTTGCCGTGTCCCCCCTGTCGGCGCAGGTGATCGAGTATGAGGCTGTCGACGAGATCTCCGATCCCGTCGTTACCGGGGGCGAGCGCACCCTCTTCACCACCGTGATCGAAGCGCCCGCGATCCCGCAAGGTCCGGCCTATGGTCCGTTTCGGGTGCTCGACGAGGGCCGCGCGGCGCTGGTCGACGTGACCGACGCGCGTACGCCCGGCCAGTTCACCGCGATGCTGCGCGACCACCCCGGCATCGCCACGATCGAGATGATCGACTGCCCCGGCACAGAGGACGACCTCGCCAACCTGCAGGTCGGGCAGATGATTCGCCGCAGCGGCATCGCGACGCATGTTCCGGCGGGCGGCTCGGTGCGATCGGGCGGGGTCGAGCTGTTCCTGGCCGGGGCGCGGCGCTATGCCGATCCGGGCTCGGAATTCGCAGTGCATTCCTGGCAGGACGACACCGGGCTGGAGCCATCGGATTACGCCGCCAATGCGCCCGAGAATCGCCGCTACATCGACTATTACCGGGCCATGGGCATGAACGCGGCCGAGGCGCAGGCGTTCTACGCCATGACCAATTCGGTGCCGTTTGCGTCCGCGCGCTGGCTCGACGAGCGCGAGATGGCTACATGGGTGCAACTGGACGAGGTGAAAGTGGACGTCGCCCCGCATTTCCAGTTCGTCCAGCTTGCGGCTCTTGTTGACTCTAGGCCCTCGTTCCAGTAACGGCGGCCAACGATTTCCATGGTCGTCCGGTTTGGGCGGCCCTTTTTGTTAGATTTTCGAGGACTGACATGAAGCGCACTTTCCAGCCGAGCAACCTTGTTCGCGCCCGTCGTCACGGCTTCCGTGCCCGCACCGCGACCGTCGGTGGCCGCAAGGTCCTGCGCGCTCGTCGCGCTCGCGGCCGCGCCAAGCTTTCGGCCTAATCCGCCGGGATCGGCAGGGGTTTACGCTCCTGCCACAAGCGGCGCCAGCCCACGCTTTCGCCTTGTGCGAGGGCATGGGCTGGCGCCGTTTTGCTTTGGTGCGAATCGCCCCACGCGGCGTTCACCTTGCCCGACGTACCCGCTGCCATGAAGCAGGCTGACGCCTACACGGTCCTGAGCCGTCGTTCGGACTTCCTTGCCGCCAATCGCGGCCTGCGAGTCGCGCGTCCCGGATTCGTGCTGCTCGCCAACCGCAATGACGGGCTGGGGCGGCGCGCCGGGATCACGGTGACCAAGAAGATCGGCAATGCCGTCGTGCGCAACCGCATGAAGCGGCGCTTTCGCGCGCTGCTGCGCGAACTGCTGCCCGAGCATGGCCTTGCCGACACCGACCATGTGCTGATCGGCCGCGAAGGCGGGGTGGAGCGCGACTTCGAGAAGCTGCGCGTCGAACTCGTTGCGGCGCTGGGCCGGGCGCGGGACGGCAAGGGCGATGCACCCCGCCAGCCGAATCGCAGGCGCGGTCCGCGTAAATGACCAAGGTTCTCGCCTTCCTCGTCTCGCTTCCGGGGCTGGCGATCATCGGGATTGCCCGGCTGTGGCAACTCGGCCCCTCGGCGATCATGCCGCCGACCTGCCGCTATTCCCCCTCCTGTTCGCAGTACGCGATCATCGCGGTTCGCAGACATGGTGCGATCAAGGGTGGATTGCTGGCGCTGTGGCGTCTATTGCGCTGCAATCCCTGGGGTGGGCATGGGCACGATCCCGTGCCGGACTGAACCTTAGATACTAGCGAATTGACGCCGGTGGCCCCACATGGCCGCCGCCGAGACGAAGATACGGGCAGGAAACAGGCTTTCGTGGAAAACCAGCGTAACATCATCCTCGCGGTCGTGCTGACCGCGCTCGTGCTCTTTGGCTGGGAGGCCGGGGTCGGCTATTTCTATCCGCAGGCCAAGACCCCGACGCAGACCGTCGCGGCGGGCGGCGCTGAAAACGCGACCAAGCCGACCAAGCCCACCCGCGAGGGCGGCCTGATGGACGCCGCCGACCGCACGCTGGAAGCGAAGGATCTGGCGACCGAACTGGGCGCGCAGGGCCGCGTCAAGATTCAGGCGCCGGGCCTCTCGGGCTCGATCAACCTCAACGGCGCGATCGTCGACGACCTCGTCATCAATCGCCACCGCGAGACGGTCGAGAAGAATTCCGGCCCGGTCCGCATCTTCTCGCCTTACGGCACGCCCGCGCAGCAGTTCACGCAGCTGGGCTGGGTCGGGCAGGGCATCGAGACGCCGGATACCAACAACCCGCGTGTCTGGACCGCGCCCGCAAATGCGGTGCTGACGCCGAACACCCCGGTCACGCTGACCTGGACGAACCCCACCGGTCAGCGCTTCGGCATCACTTATTCGATCGATCAGAACTACATGATCACCGCGAAGCAGACCGTGGCGAACACGGGCGGCAACGCGGTTTCGGTCAAGCCCTTCGCGATCGTCAACCGCACCGAGAAGACCGCCAGCCTCGACACCTGGAACGTCCACTCGGGCCCGATCGGCGCCTTCGACGGTTCGGTTGATTTTGAGGCGAGCTATAAGTGCTCGGGCGGCCTGTTCGCGATCTTCTCGTCGTGCGTTGACGTCGCGGAGAAGAAGGAAGTCACCAATTCCGGGGCTACCGATTGGATCGGCTTCACCGACGTCTACTGGATGTCGGCGCTGATCCCCTCGGGCGCGAAGGCGACAAGCACTTTCCGCTCGATGGGCAACCAGATCTTCCGCGCCGACGTCGTCTACGATCAGGCGATCGTCCAGCCGCGCACCGCGCAGAGCGTGACGACCAAGATCTTCGCGGGCGCCAAGGAGCACAAGGTGCTCGATGCCTACGAGGCGCAGGGCATCGCCAACTTCGGGCTCGCGATCGACTGGGGCTGGTTCCGCTGGTTCGAGAAGCCGATCTTCTGGTTGCTCACCAAGCTGTTCAGCCTCGTCGGCAACTTCGGCGTCGCCATCATCCTGCTGACCCTCATCGTGCGCGGCATGATGTTCCCGATCGCCCAGCGCCAGTTCGCCTCGATGGCGGCGATGCGCGCGATCCAGCCGAAGATGAAGGCGATCCAGGAGCGCTACAAGGACGACAAGCAGAAGCAGCAGCAGGAGATCATGGCCCTCTACAAGCAGGAGAAGGTCAATCCCCTCGCGGGCTGTCTGCCGATGTTCCTGCAGATCCCGGTGTTCTTCGCGCTCTACAAGACGCTGATCCTGGCGATCGAGATGCGCCACCAGCCCTTCGTGCTGTGGATCAAGGATCTCTCCGCGCCCGATCCGCTGCACGTGCTCAACCTGTTCGGCCTGCTGCCGTTCGATCCGCCCAGCTTCCTGGCGATCGGCGTGCTGGCGCTGCTGCTCGGTGCGACGATGTACCTGCAGTTCCAGCTCAACCCGGCCCAGATGGACCCGGCGCAGCAGCAGGTGTTCAAGCTGATGCCGTGGTTCATGATGTTCGTGATGGCGCCGTTCGCCTCGGGCCTGCTGGTCTACTGGATCACGTCCAACATCCTGACGATCGCGCAGCAGAAGTTCCTCTACAGCCGACACCCGCAGCTCAAGGCACAAGCCGAGAAGGATGCGGCGGACAAGGCTCGTGCGGCGGCGCGCAGCAAGTGAGTGAGGAACTTCACGAACTGACGGAGCGCGCGCGCAAGCTGTTCTCGGGACCGGTGACGTTCCTGAAGTCGGCGCCCTCGCTCCAGTTCCTGCCCGATCCGGATGCGCCGGAGATCGCCTTCGCGGGACGGTCGAACGTGGGCAAGTCGTCGCTGGTGAACGCGCTGGTCGGCCGCAAGGCGATCGCGCGCGCATCGGTGACGCCGGGCCGCACGCAGGAACTGAACTTCTTCGATGTCGCCGATCCGCTCAAGTTCCGCCTTGTCGACATGCCGGGTTACGGCTTTGCCAAGGCGCCGCCCAAGGTGGTCGAGACCTGGCGCCGTCTGGTACGCGACTACCTGCGCGGCCGCGTGGTGCTCAAGCGTACGCTGGTGCTGATCGATTCGCGCCACGGCGTGAAGCAGGTCGATCTCGACATGATGGAGATGCTCGATCAGGCGGCGGTAGGCTATCGCCTCGTCCTGACAAAGGCGGACAAGATCAAGGCCAGCGAACTGGAGGCGGTCCACGCCGCCACCATCGCCGAGGCCCGCAAGCATCCCGCCGCGTTCCCGGTGGTTCACGTCACCAGCTCGGAAAAGGGCATGGGGATCGAGGAACTGCGCGCCGCCGTGCTGGGCGATTCGGAACTCTGAACAAGCCGTCGGCCCAGTGCGGGCTGCGCTGTCCTCTTTAGGCCTCGTCACCCTGAACTCGTTTCAGGGGCCATCAGGCAGCCTTGGCCGGAGCATCGTTTCGCCATCGGCGCTGTCGGTTGACGGGGCCATACACCTGCGTTGGCGGCGCAATGGACCCTGAAACAAGTTCAGGGTGACGGGATGTGACAGGTGAGCCTTCTGCAGCATACCAAGCGCCTGCGTGAGGCGGCGGAAATCATCCTTTCATCATCCGTGTCCACAATCGAGACCGTGTCTCTGTTTGTGACATTTGCATGACGGCGCGCCGTCCCCTATGGGCGGCACCTTCATGCGCAGGGATGACAAGGAGATCTCGCCGGTGCGCCAGATTGCCGTTCTTCCCTATCGCACCGTTGGCCCCGCCATCGATGCGCCGATCCAGATCATGCTCATCACCTCACGCTCCACGCGGCGCTGGGTGATTCCCAAGGGCGGGCTGATGAAGGGCCTGCAGCCGCACACCGCCGCCTCGAAGGAAGCGGAAGAGGAAGCGGGCGTGCTCGGCGCGACTTGCCCGGTGCCGCTGGGCTCCTATCGTTACCGCAAGCAGCGCAATTCGGGCGCTTCGGTCTGGGCCGACGTCGACGTCTATCCCTTCGCCGTCACCGATGAGCTTTCCACATGGGACGAGCAGCACCAGCGCGAACGGCGCTGGTTCTCGCTGGAGGAAGCGGCTAGGGCGGTCGACGAAGAGGACCTTCGGGCCCTCATACGTTCCTTCGGCGCACGAGAATTCCGCGCCGCCGCCAGTCCCGCGCGCTTCCTCGGCGCGGCCGTGGATACGGTGGCCAGCAAGACAGGGGTCAATGCCATGTTCGCCTGGTTCCAGAAGCTGCTGCCCGAGCAGGGCAACTTCTTCGACCTGTTCGAGAAGCAGGCCGCCACGCTGGTGGCCGGTGCCGACGCGCTCGCCCGTCTGGCGCAGGGCGGCCCCGGCCGCGCCCAGCACATCCGCGAGATCGCCGAGCGCGAGCACGACGCCGACGACATCACCCGCGAAGTGCTGCAGACGGTGCGCCGCAGCTTCCTGACGCCGTTCGACCGTTCGGCCATCACCAGCCTCATCAACACGATGGACGATGCCATCGACGAGATGCAGCAGACCGCCAACGCCTGCGACCTCTACGAGGTGACCGAGTTCGAGCCCGAGATGATCGATATGACCGCGATCATCGTCGACGCCGCGCGCCTGACCGCCGAAGCGATTCCGCTGCTGCGCAAGATCGGCGACAACGGCCACCGCCTCCACGAACTGACCGAGCGTCTCGTGCGCATGGAAGGCCACGCCGACGAGATCCACGCCGCGGGCCTCAAGCGCCTGTTCAAGGCGGACCTCAAGGAGCCGATGCACTTCTTCGTGCGGCAGGAGATGTTCAAGCGCCTCGAGCGCGTGGTCGATCGTTTCGAAGACCTCGCGAACGAGATCGACGGGCTGGTCATCGACCACTCGTAAGGTTGCCGAGATGGACCACAGCCTCGCCCTGCCGCTGCTGATCGGCCTCGTCGCGCTCGCGCTGGCGTTCGACTTCCTCAACGGGCTGCACGATGCCGCCAACGCCATCGCGACGGTGGTGGCGACGCGGCTGCTCTCGCCGGTGCTGGCGGTGCTGTTCGCCGCCGCAGGCAATTTCCTCGCCTATTTCTTCGTCGGCCTTCATGTCGCCGAGACCGTGGGCAAAGGCATCATCGACGTCGACGCGGTGACCCCGGCGGTGGTGTTCGGGGCGCTGGTGGGCGCGATGTTCTGGAACGTGCTGACCTGGGTGAAGGGCATCCCCTCCAGTTCCAGCCACGCGCTGATCGGCGGCCTGCTGGGCGCCGGTATCGCGCATGGCGGTTTCGCGGTGGTCGAAAGTTCGGGCACGGTGAAGACCATCGCCGCGATCTTCATCTCGCCGGTGCTGGGTTTCGCCATCGCCATGCTGCTGATGCTGCTCACCAGCTGGCTGTTCAAGGGTACGTCCCCGCGCCAGTCGAACGGCATCTTCAAGAGCCTGCACCTGCTCTCCAGCGCGGCATACTCGATCAGCCACGGCGGCAACGACGCCCAGAAGACGATGGGCATCATCGCGGTGCTGCTCTACTCGACCGGGCACATGTCGGGCGGTTTCCACGTCCCGCACTGGGTGGTGCTGTCGTGCTACATGGCGATCTCGCTGGGGACGCTGTCGGGCGGGTGGAAGATCATCAAGACGATGGGTTCCAAGCTGACCAAGCTGAATCACCACTCCGGGTTCTGCGCCTCCACGGCGGGTTCGATCGTGGTGTTCGGGGCTTCGGCGCTGGGCATTCCGGTTTCGACCACTCATGCCATCACGGGCTCGATCGTCGGCACCGGCGCGGCGCGGCGCTCCAGCGCGGTGCGCTGGTCGGTGGCGAGCCGGGTCATCGTCGCGTGGTTCGTGACGATCCCCGCCAGCGCGGCGGTGGGCGCGCTGTTCTATCTGATCACGCGCGCGTTCTGAGGGCAGGGCTGAGGCCCACCCCGTCCGGCTAGTTCGCTCCGCTCTCAAGCCTCCCGGCCCTCCCGCAAGCGGGAGGGCTTTGTGTTTGATCTCCCCTCCCGCATGCGGGAGGGGTTGGGGGTGGGCCTTTTCTTCACCTCGACACATCGCCCCCCAGCCTCTAGGCCGCTGGTTCAGCAATCCCGAGGAACGCCGCCCCGTGAAGCTCATCATCGGCAACAAGAACTACTCCAGCTGGTCGCTGCGCGGCTGGCTCGCCTGCAAACAGTCGGGCCTGCATTTCGACGAGATCACCGTGCCCCTGTTCGGCGAGGAATGGGAAGCCTTCAAGAAGTCGTCCGACGACCTCGCCCCCAGCCACGGCAAAGTGCCGATCCTGTGGGACGGCGAGGCGGTGGTGTGGGATTCGCTCGCCATCGTCGATTACCTTGCCGACAAGGTCGGCCGCGATCGCTTCTGGCCCAAGAACGACGCCGCGCGCGCCATGGCCCGATCGATGGTGGCGGAGATGCACTCGGGCTACCTGTCGCTGCGCCGCAACTGCCCGATGAACATCCGCTCGCGCGTCGAACTGTCAGGGCTGGAGGACGAGACGCGCGGCGACATCGTGCGCATCCTCACCCTCTGGGCCGAGGCGCGGGCGCGCTTCGGCAAGGGCGGGCCGTTCCTGTTCGGCACCTTCGGCGCGGCGGACGTGTTCTATGCCCCCGTCGTCAGCCGCTTCCTCACTTACGGCATCGGCGTGCCCGGCTTCGCGCAGGCCTATATGCAGGCGGTGTGGGAGCACGAATGGATGCAGGCCTGGATCTCTGCCGCCGAGGCGGAGGACTGGGTCATCGAACAGTACGAAACCCCGGTGGCCTGATTGCGGATGACCCTGATGCGCAAGATTCTTCTTTTCCTCGCCGCGCTGGCGAGTGTCCTGTCGAGCCCCGCGATGGCCTGGGGCTATCTCGGCCACAGCACCGTCGGCGCGATCGCGATGGCTAACGTCAAGCCTTCCACCCGCGCGGCGATCCGCCGCCTGATCGCCCACCAGGCCGAACTCGACACGCCCGAATGCGCGATGACCTCGATCGAGAAGGTCGCCACCTGGCCCGACTGCATCAAGGGCGAGAAGGGCCGCTGGGCCTATCAGAGCTCGTGGCACTACCACGACCAGCCGGTCTGCGGGACGTTCGACCTCAAGCAATTGTGCCGCGACGGCATGTGCGCCACGGCGCAGCTCGAGCGGAACGAGAAAGAGCTGGCGAACCGCAAGCTGGCGCCCGTGCTGCGACTGGAAGCGCTGTCGTTGGTCGTTCACCTCGTCGGTGACATTCACCAGCCGCTCCACATCGGCGAGAACGAGGATCAGGGCGGTAACAAGGTGAAGGCCGACTACGGCGATGCGCCGGGCCGTAACCTGCACTCGATCTGGGACACCACGCTGGCCGAGCGCGCCATCACCTCTGCCCGCCCGCCGTTGGTGCGCGTCTACAGCGTAGCCGAGAAGGCGCAGCTGGCCACCGGCGGCGTCGCCGACTGGGCGCGCGAGAGCTATGAGATCAGCCGCGACGTGCTCTATCCGCTGGCATTCGGCGGCAAGCTGCCCTGTGACGTCAAGGAACCGCAGAAGATCGTCTGGACCAACGCTGCGATCGAGCAGACCATCCCGATCGTTGACGAGCGCATCGAGCGCGCAGGCCTCAGGCTGGCGCAGATGCTGGACAAGGCGCTGGGGTAATGCGTCGTCGTCCCGGACCTGATCCGGGACCGCTGGCCGTGAACAGCCCACCTCGCGGGGCGGCGGCGAACTATCACCTGAAGACAGCCACCGGTCCCGGATCAGGTCCGGGGCGACGAATGGAGCAGCGATGCCCAAGACCACCTCGCACACCCGTGCCTTCCTGCTACTCGGTCTCGTGATGCTGTTCTGGGCGGGCAACTCGATCACCGGGCGCGCGGTGCGTGACGACATTCCGCCGTTCACGCTGGCCTTCGGGCGCTGGTTGATCGCGGCGCTGATACTGCTCCCTGTCGCGGCGCGGCAAGCCTGGGCAGAGCGCGCGGCGATCGTCGCGGGATGGCGCTGGATCGCGGCGCTGGGGTTCCTCGGCATCGTCTGCTTCAATTCGTTCGTCTACTCCGGGCTTCACCATACGAGTGCGGCCAATGCTCTATTGCTGCAGGCGTCGATCCCGGCGCTGGTGCTGGTGCTCGACCGGATGATCTTCGGGGCGCGGGCGGGCATGCTGCATGCGGCGGGCGTCGCGCTGTCGACCGTTGGTGTGGTCGCGATCGTGTTCCGGGGCGACGTCTCGGCGCTGGCGACCCTGCGGCTCGGCATCGGCGATGCGCTGGTGCTGTGCGGGGTGATCGTCTGGGGACTTTACACCGTACTCCTGCGCAAGCGACCGCCGATCGCGCCGGGTAGCTTCCTGCTCATGGTATTTCTGATCGGCGCCGTGGTCATGGCGCCGCTGGCGGCATCGGAAGCGGCGCAGGGGCTGACGGTCGCCTGGAGCCCGAAGGTGCTTGCGGCCTTCCTCTACGTCGGCGTGTTCCCGTCGGTGCTTGCCTATTTCATCTACAACGCCGCGACCGTGCAACTCGGCGCGGCGCGGGCCGGGCAGGCGATCACGCTGATGCCGCTGTTCGGCGCGCTCCTCTCCGCGCTGCTGCTGGGCGAGCGGCTGGAGGGCTACCACTTCCTCGGCATGGCCCTGATCCTTGCGGGGATCGTGCTTTCCGCGGCGGAGCTGATGCGCCGCCGCTAGAGCATTTTCCAATCAGGTGTAATCACCTGATGGCTCGGAAAATGCGGTAAACTGTCAGGCCTGTCAGCCGACGGTGAGGAACAGCCCGGCCAGCGCCGCGCTCATCAGGTTGGACAGGCTGCCCGCCGCCAGCGCGCGGATGCCCAGCTTGGCGATGATCGGGCGCTGGTTGGGCGCGAGGCCGCCGGTCACCGCCATCTGGATCGCGATCGACGAGAAGTTGGCGAAGCCGCACAGCGCGAACGTCACCACCGCGACGGTGCGCGGGGAGAGTGCGCCGTCCTTGCCCAGTTCGATGAACGAGACGAATTCGTTGAGCACGATCTTGGTGCCGAACAGGCCGCCTGCGTGAAGCGCCTCGGTCCAGTCGGGCGTGGCGAGGAGGTAGAAGATCGGCGCGAAGATGTAGCCCAGCAGCGACTGGAACGTCACGCCCTGGAAGCCGAAGAGCCCTGCCGCCCAGCCGACGAAGCCGTTGGCGAGCGCGATCAGCGCCACGAAGGCGAGCACCATCGCACCCACCGCGACCGCCAGTTTCACGCCGGTCTGCGCGCCCTGCGAGGCGGCCATGATGATGTTGGCGGGTTTTTCCTCCTCGTGCTCGACGGCTTCGGGCTCGTCGACATGGACGCCGGGGAGGTGGGTGACGTCGGCGCGGTTCATCGCGGCAGCGGCGGCGCCTGCGGGGGGCAGGGTGCTCTCATGGACCTCGGCGTCCGATGCGACGACCGGGCGCGGGTCGGGCATGATCATCTTGGCCATGAAGATGCCGCCCGGCGCGGACATGAAGGCGGCGGCGACGAGATAGTCGATGCGGATGCCCATCGAGGCATAGGCGGCAAGGATCGTGCCCGCCACGCCCGCCAGGCCCACCGTCATCACGCAGAACAGCTGCGAGGGGTTGAGCGAGGCGAGGTAGGGGCGGATCACCAGCGGGGCCTCGCTCTGCCCCACGAAGATGTTGGAGGCCGCGCACAGGCTTTCCACCTTGCTGATCCCGGTCACCTTCTCCAGCGCGCCGCCCAGCCAGCGCACCACCAGCGGCATGATCTTCAGGTAATAGAGGATCGAGATCAGCGAGGCGAAGAAGATGATCACCGGCAGCGCCGCGATGGCGAAGCTGGTGCCGCCGATCTCCGGTGAGGCGAGCGGGCCGAACAGGAAGGTCACGCCTTCGTGCGCGTAGCTCAGCAGCCCCTCGACGCCCGAGGCGGCGCCGCGCAGCATGCGGTTGCCGAAAGGCACGTAGAGCACCAGCGCGGCAAGCCCCGCCTGCAGCGCGAAGGCCGCGCAGACGACGCGCGGGCGGATCGCCTTGCGGTCGGTCGAAAGCAGGAAGGCTGCCGCCATGATGAGAACGATGCCGATCAGGCTATAGGCGACATGCATCGAGGCGCTTGGCTCCGGGAGAAGAAAAGGGGGGAAACAGCCGCCGACCCTAGAGGCGCTGGAAGCGCAGGGCTAGAGGGTTTCGCGGCAGGTGTCCCGCAAGGTGACAGGTTTACACGGTTTACACTGTCCAGGGGGAAAAGGTGTCACCTTGCAGCGGAAAGTGTCACCTTGCGGGCGAAAAGTGTCACCTTGTGCGGGAAATGTGTCACCTTAGGCGAGCGATGTGTCACCTTGCGAGGCATGGGGTGTAACCTTGTGGTCGGGGGAGGGGTGACGGGAAGAGTACCCGGCACCGCCCTTGTAGGAAAGCTATCCCGCCTGCCGCTTCATCTCCAGATAGGCCGCCTCACGCGCTTCGGTGTCCAGCGAGAGGAGGTAGCGGCTGGCTTCCTTGTAGGTCAGGAACGGCCTGCCATCGGCGATGATCGGCTCGGTGCGGCCGTTGTAGAGGCGACGCAGCAGGCGGCGCTGGGGGCGGGTGAGCGCGATGTCTTCGTCTTCGGTCATTGCAAGGCGGCTAGCACGGCGGGGCGCCTGCACTCCATAGCTGAGCGTCATATACAGTCGTCATCCCAGCGAAGGCTGGGATCGCTAGCCGTGAACAGCCCAGCTCGCGATGGTGCGCCTAAAGACCGATAGCGGTCCCAGCCTTCGCTGGGATGACGGGCTTTTGATTGGCACTGCCATGGCTTTTCGCGACTTTCTCCCCGCCCCGATGCCGCAAACGCCCTAGTCCAACGCCGCTTTGCCCGTTACAGGGAGGCGATGGATCGACCCGTCACTGCGCCTGCGCCCATCATCACCCGCTCGCTTTTCGTCTTCTCGCTGCTCTACGGCGGCCTCGTCGTGCTGGCGGGGGTGCTGGGGACCAAGCTGGCCTCGCTCGGCCACTGGCCGGTGCTGGGCGATCTCGCGGTCGAGTCGGGGATCTTTGCGTTCCTGCTGCTGGTGGTGCTCTCCAGCGCAGTGGCGGAACTCCACGGGGCGGACACCGCCAACAAGCTGGTGCGCTTCGGGTTCATTCCGCTGATCGTCTCGATGCTGCTGCTGACCTTCGTGATCCACGTGGTCCCGCCCGCCGCGTTCTGGAACGATCAGGACGCTTACGCCCGCCTGCTGGGGCAGGGCGCGCGGATGCAGTTTGCCGGGCTGATCTCCTACGGCGTGTCGCAGACGCTCAACGTGCTGATCTTCTCGAAGCTGTCGCAGGCCGGCGGGAAACTGCTGCTGGTGCGCGCGTGGATCGCCTCGATGCTGTCGCAGGTGATCGACACGGTGCTGTTCATCACCATTTCCTTTATCGGCACCGGGCTGCCGATCGTGCAGATCATGGAAGGCCAGATCATCTCGAAGCTGGTGCTCTCGACGATCATGGTGCCGCCGTTTATATGGTTCTTCGTGAAGCTGGGCCGCAAGCTCGACGCCTGAGGCGATAAACGGCACGATTGCGCCGAAAAAATCACGTTAAACGGGTTCAAAATTGCGCGTGGGGGGGTATTAGCCCCCTCATGTCGAATCCGCACCACCCCGCCCTCTTGGCCAAGGCCGAAACCCTCGTCGATGCGCTGCCGTACATGCAGCGATATGCGGGGCGCACTTTCGTGGTCAAATACGGCGGCCACGCCATGGGCGATCCCGAGAAGGCAGTGGACTTCGCCGAGGACGTGGTGCTGCTCAAGGCGGTGGGGATCAACGTCGTCGTCGTCCACGGCGGCGGGCCGCAGATCGGTGCGATGCTCAAGAAGGTCGGGGTCGAGAGCCAGTTCATCGACGGGCTGCGCGTCACCGACAAGGCGACTGCCGAAGTGGCCGAGATGGTCCTGTGCGGCGCGATCAACAAGGAAATCGTCGGCTGGATCGCCAAGGCGGGCGGCAAGGCCATGGGCGTGTCGGGCAAGGACGGCGGCATGGTCACCGCGCGCAAGGTCTCGCGCACCCGCAAGGACCCCGACAGCCTGATCGAGCAGGTCGTCGATCTCGGCTTCGTGGGCGAGCCCGAGCACATCGACACCCGCGTGATCGAGACGATCTCGGGCGCAGGGATGATCCCGGTTATCGCCCCGATCGCGGCGGGGCCGGATGGCGGCACCTACAACGTCAACGCCGACACGATGGCGGGCGCCATCGCCGCCGCGCTGGGCGCTTCGCGCCTGTTCCTGCTGACCGACGTACCCGGCGTGCTCGACAAGCAGGGCAAGCTGATGACCGACCTCACGCCCGCCGCGATCGCGGGCCTGAAGGAAGACGGCACGATCTCGGGCGGTATGATTCCCAAGCTGGAGACCTGCATCCACGCCGTTGAGGCGGGCTGCGAGGCGGCGGTCGTCCTTGACGGACGGGTTTCGCATGCCATGTTGCTCGAAATATTCACGCAGGAAGGCGCCGGTACGCTCATTCGGGCGGGCTGAAGGGGCCTGGGACAATTTGGCGTGGAGGGGACCACGAAAAGAAAGGTAATGCCGACCAGATGCGTACCAAAGCTGTCCTGACCGTCCTGCTCTCCGCTTCGCTGCTGGCGCTCGCCGCCTGCGGCAAGGCCGGTGAGGACCCGGCCGTGCTCGACAGCGCGAGCGCCGATGTGGACGCCACCGATGCGGTCGTCGATGTGGGTCCGGTGGACGGCGCGACTTCGGCGCCGAATTCCTCGGCCAGCACGCTCGACACCGGCGCGCTGACCGAGCGCCGTGATCCGGAGCGGCTGCTGCGCTACTACGTCAGTGCGGTTCGTATCGGCGACTGGGACGCGGGCGCCAGCGCCTGGAGCCTCGATGCGCAGATGACCGCGCAGAAGCTGCAGGGCGAGTTCGGCGGCGCCAAACCGCGCCTCGCGGTCGGCAAGGGCGACATGGAACGCGCGGCGGGCTCGCTTTACTACGAAGCGCCGATTGTGGTGGACTTCGGCGACGGGCGGCCCTCTAAGCGCGGCACCATCGTCCTGCGCCGCGTGAACGACGTGCCGGGCGCCAGCGAGCAGCAACTGAACTGGCGGATCGAGCGGACTTCGACGCTGACGCAGTAAGAACTGCCCACCCCGTCCGGCTAAGCCCTTCGGGCTAAGCCTCCCGGCCCTCCCGCAAGCGGGAGGGCCAAGGACTGCGCTATCATTCCCCTACCGCTTGCGGGAGGGGGCAGGGGTGGGCTTTAACCGCTTACGACCCTTGCCCACCGCCCACCCGCTCGGCTATCAGCGCGCGCATAAACCTGCCGCAGGTGCGAACACTCGCGGTCCCGAACGTCATACTTCGTTTGCCTTTCAAGGAGCCGGCCTTGCTGTTCCTCACCATTTTCCAGATCGTCAGCTACCTGATCGACATCATCGTCTTCGTGGTGATCGTGCAGTTCGTGCTCGGCCTGCTGATCGCGTTCAACGTGGTCAACATGCACAACCAGTTCGTGTCGGCGGTCTACACCGCGCTCAACGCGATCCTCGAACCGATGCTGCGGCCGATCCGCAAGTTCATGCCCAACACCGGCGCGATCGACTTTTCGCCGATGGTGCTGATCATCGGCCTCAAGATCCTGCAGATCATCTTCGGCAACCTCGCCATGGCGGGCTACTGATGAGCCAGATCATCGACGGAAAGGCCTTTGCCGAGGGCCTGCGCGCCCGCGTCGGCACCGCCGCAGTGGGCTTCGAGGCGAAGACCGGCCGCAAGGCGGGCCTCGCCGTGGTGCTGGTGGGCGAGGACCCCGCCAGCCAGGTCTACGTGCGCAACAAGGGCAAGCAGACCCTTGCGGCGGGCATGAACAGCTTTGAGCACAAGCTGCCCGCAGATACCTCCGAAGCGGACCTGCTGGCTGTGGTCGAGCAGCTCAACAACGACCCGGCGGTGGACGGCATCCTCGTCCAGCTGCCGCTGCCCGCGCACATGAACGAGCAGAAGGTCATCGCCACGATCAACCCGGACAAGGACGTCGACGGCTTCCACGTCGTCAACGTCGGCCGTCTGGCGACGGGCCTGCCTGGCTTCGTGCCGTGTACGCCGCTGGGCTGCGTGATGCTGTTGAAGGACCGTCTGGGATCGCTCTCGGGCCTGAACGCGGTGGTGATCGGGCGCTCCAACATCGTCGGCAAGCCGATGGCGCAGCTGCTGATCGCGGAAAGCTGCACCGTCACCGTCGCGCACAGCCGCAGCAAGGACCTGCCCGAAGTCGTGCGCCGCGCCGACATCGTGGTGGCGGCGGTCGGCCGTCCGGAGATGGTCAAGGGCGACTGGATCAAGCCCGGCGCCACCGTGATCGACGTGGGCATCAACCGCGTCCCCGGCGCGGAAGAGGGCAAGACGAAGCTGGTCGGCGACGTCGATTTCGCCTCGGCCGCCGAGGTCGCGGGTGCGATCACACCGGTTCCGGGCGGGGTCGGGCCGATGACCATCGCCGTCCTGCTGCGCAACACGATCGTCGCCGCGCACCGCAATGCGGGCCTCGCCTTCGACGAGGCGGCCCTTTGAGGAAGCTCGCGTTCGGTCTGGCGCTGGTGGCGGTTTTCGCGGCCTCCGCCCAGACCGATGCGCGGCCCAAGCGTCGTCTTCCGCCCGGTACGGGGACGGCCAATCCCAGCGTCCTCGTCGCCGAGGAGATCGCCTTCGCCCGGCTCGCGCGCGAGAAGGGGCAGTGGAAGGCCTTCCGCGAATTCGCCGACGATACCGCGATCATGTTCGTGCCGCAGGAAGTGCAGGCGCAGGACTGGCTGAAGAAGCAGGCCGAGCCCGCCGCCCCGGTGCAGTGGGAGCCCCATCAGGTCTGGATGAGCTGCGACGGCACGCTGGGCGTCACCAAGGGCGCATGGCAGCGCCCTGACGGCTCGGTCGGCTGGTACACGACGATCTGGCAGCGCCAGAAGAAGGGCGAATACCGCTGGGTGCTCGACCACGGCGACACCCTGCCAAGTGCGCTGCCAGAGCCGGATATGCTCACTGCGCGGGTGGCCAAATGCGGCCGCCGCCCCGACGCGCCGCCGCCCGGCACCCCGCCTGCGGATGCGCGCACGTTCACCGGCGGCAACTCTCTCGACGGCACCTTGCGCTGGCATGTCACGGTCCTGAGCGGCGACGATACGCGTTGGGTCAGCGTACAACTGTGGAATGGTACGCAATTCGAGCCGATCGTGCAGGACAAGGTGACGCCGCAAGGTTAGGGTAGGGCGGATGTACGAGCTTTTCCTCAGCGCCTTCGTCACGCTCTTCGTCGTCATCGACCCGCCGGGCTGCGCGCCCATCTACGCCGGGCTCTCCGCCGGGGCGAGCCGCGCGCAAGCGATCGCGATGGCCGGGCGCGCCTGCGTGATCGCGGCGATCATCCTTGTCGTCTTCGCGCTGTTCGGCAAGACGCTGCTGAACGCGCTGCACATCGAACTCGACGCCTTCCGCATCGCCGGCGGCATCATGCTGTTCATGATCGCCATCGACATGGTCTTCGAAAAGCGCACCCAGCGCCGCGAGGAGCGGGCCGAGAAGATCATCGCTCACAACGCTGCCACGCCCGAGATCGAGGACGTATCCGTCTTCCCGATGGCGATGCCGATGCTGGCTGGGCCGGGCTCGATCGCGACGATGATGCTGCTGACCAGCCGCGCGCACGGCACCGAGCAGACGCTGACGATTCTGGGCGCCATGCTGGCGGTGATGCTGCTCGCCTTCGCCGCGCTCGCCGCCGCCGGGCCGCTGATGAAGGTGCTGGGCGACAAGGTCGAGGCGGTGATCACTCGCCTGCTCGGCGTGCTGCTGGCGGCGCTCGCGGCGCAATACGTGATCGACGGCGTCAAGGCGACGCTGTTGCCGTGATCCAGACCGCCCCCATCTATCTCCTCGGCGTCTACCTCCTCGCGGCATTAGCCGAGATCGGCGGCTGCTTCGCGTTCTGGGGCTGGCTGCGGATGGGCAAGCCGGTCTGGTGGCTGGTGCCGGGCTGCGTCTCGCTGGTCATCTTCGCCTGGCTGCTGACGCTGGTAGATACTTCGCAGGCGGGCCGGGCCTACGCGGCCTACGGCGGTATCTACATCACCTCTGCGCTCTTATGGTTGTGGCTGGTCGAAGGCGTGCGGCCCGACCGCTGGGACATGGGCGGCGCGCTGCTCTGCCTTGCCGGGGCGGCGGTAATCCTGCTGGGACCGCACAAGGCCTGAGGGCGCGGTTAATCCGGCGTTCAGTCCCCGCGCGGACACTTCGGTGGTTCCTGCGTGGAGATCGCCGATGACACTACGCTATCTGCCGCTCGCCTTTATTGCCCTCATGCCTGCGACCGCCATGGCGCAGATCGTCGCCGACGAGCCTGCCGGGGCGCGGGTGGACGCACCATCCACCGTGACCGGCACATATGGCCCGGACCTGCACGAAACCTGGCGCAACATCGAGAAGGGTCGTGACACGGGGCAGCTTTCCAAGCCGCAGGCGAAGGCCTTTCGCAAGGAGGCGCGCCAGACCAACGCGCTGGCGGAGCGCTATTCCCGCGATGGCCTGACGGCGTCCGAGGCGCGCGAGCTCGACATGCGGGCGCGAGCGCTCGACAGCCTCGTCGGTGCGGCGAGGAGCCGCAATGGCGTGAAGTAAAGCGCACTTATCCTCCCTGTCGCGAAGCGATGGGGAGGGGGACCGCCGACGAAGTCGGTGGTGG
>JASGGD010000080.1:0-20474 GCA_047605225.1 Novosphingobium sp. | reverse complement strand
ACGTAGACGACGTCGGCCTGGGCGAACTCGTTGTTGATGTCCTCGAGCTCGAACACCTCGTCGTAGGGCACGTTCGCTTCGGCCAGCAGCACGTTCATGTGGCCCGGCATGCGGCCCGCGACCGGGTGGATCGCGTACTTGACGGCCACGCCATGCTTCTTGAGCTGGTCCGCCATCTCACGCAGGACATGCTGAGCTTGCGCCACCGCCATACCGTAGCCGGGAATGATGATGACGTTTTCGGCCTCCTTCATCAGGAAGGCCGCATCCTCAGGCGATCCGCGCTTCCACGGGCGCTGTTCCCGAGCTTCACCACTTACTTCACCGGATTCGGCACCAAAGCCCCCGGCTATGACCGAAAGGAAACTGCGGTTCATCGCCTTGCACATGATGTAACTCAGGATCGCGCCGGAAGAGCCGACCAGCGCCCCCGTCACGATCATCGCGGTGTTGTGCAAAGTGAAGCCCATCGCCGCCGCAGCCCAGCCCGAATAGCTGTTGAGCATCGAGACGACGACCGGCATGTCCGCGCCGCCGATCGGAATGATCAACAGGAAACCGATCGCGAAGGCCAGCGCGACGATGATCCAGAACAGCGGGTTTTCCCCCGGCCCTGCAACAGCGGAGTGCGCAAAAGCCGCCGTCAGCAAAAGGATCGCGCCCAAAGTGCCGAGGTTGATGGCATGCCTCGCGGGCAGCAGGATCGGCGCCCCGCTCATATTGCCGTTGAGCTTGGCGAAAGCGATTACCGAACCGGAAAACGTGATGGCACCAATCGCCACACCCAGCGCCATCTCGACCCGGCTGACGGGCAAAATATTCCCATCGGTGCCAAGAATGCCGAAAGCCTCGGGATTGAGGAATGCAGCGGTTGCAACCAGCACCGCAGCAAGCCCGACCAGCGAATGAAACGCAGCGACCAATTGCGGCATGTCGGTCATCTTGATGCGTCGAGCAATGGTGAGCCCGATGACTGCTCCAACGGCTATGGCCGTCAGGATTTCCGCAAAGGTTACCTTGTCCACGTGACCTATCGAAGCGTAGGAATCGAAATCGCGAACTTCGGAAAGCGGAACATGCGTCACAAGGGTCGTCGCGACCGCGACCCCCATGCCGAGCATGCCGTAGCGATTCCCCCTGCGGCTAGTGGCCGGTGATGAAAGCCCGCGCAGGGCAAGAATGAAGCAGACACTGGCAACAAGATAGGCCACCGCGACCCATGGGTTGACCGCATGAAGCTCCATTACTTGCGGTCCTTCTTCTTGTACATCGCCAGCATGCGTTCGGTCACTGCGAAGCCGCCGAAGATATTGACGCTGGCGAGCACTACCGCTCCAAGCCCCAGCCATTTTCCGGCCGGCGAACCGGAAGCCGCGCTGGCCACAAGTGCGCCGACCACGATTACCGAGGAGATCGCATTGGTAACGGCCATCAGAGGCGTGTGCAGGGCAGCCGTCACGGACCACACGACGTAGTAGCCAACGAAGCAGGCAAGCACGAAAATCGAAAGGATCGAAACGAAATCCATACTAGTCCTCTCGGGCACGGGGAATGGGGCCGCCCGAAGGAGGAGAGAGAGGACTGTCCTGCTGCGCGATAGCCGCAGCGGCGCCCAAGACCCGACACCCGTTTTCCCTGATGAAACGATCGCGCTCAATGTCGCGACGGGCGGACTTGCCCATATCATGTACCTTTCCTGCGATTTCGACAGCCAGACCGGTCGAAAAACAGCAAAAGTCGCCGACATGTGGCCAGACGGAACGCCAGAAAATAATCTGCCGGAACACCACCTTCGGTTTCGCCATAGTGCGGCGTGATGTAATGGGCTTCACAACTATGCGGCCTGGCGTAACGCGAAACTCCCGTCCGCCACCCTTAGGGTTTTTCCCCTCCATGTGCCGAGGAGGACAAGAACCAATGGCGTTCAACCCAACAACCTCGGGTTCACCACCTGCCCATCGCGCGTCAGACGCACGGCATTACCGACCTCCTCGTCGAGAACGGGGGCACCCTGCTCCCTGTCCCAGAACGCAGAGACGAAGTTGAACAGGTTACGCCCGTAAAGAGCCGAGGCATCCGCCGGCAGATGCGCAGGCGTGTTGGAATAGCCGATGATCTTCACCCCGTGCCGCTCGACAACAAGATCGGCTATCGTACCCTCGACGTTACCTCCCTGCGGTGCGGCAAGGTCGAAGATCACGCTGCCAGGCTTCATCGAAGCAACTTGCGCGTCTGTCACAAGCCTCGGCGCAGCGCGTCCGGGAATAAGCGCAGTGGTGATTACGATGTCCTGTTTCGCGATGTGGCTTGATACCAGTTCGGCCTGCGCTTGCCGGTAATCTTCACTCATCTCGCCCGCGTAACCGCCCGAGCCCTCACCTTCGATCCCTGCGACGCTCTCGACGAAGATGGGCTTGGCGCCGAGCGACAATATCTGTTCTTTCGTGGCCGACCGGACGTCAGTGGCAGAGACCTGCGCGCCGAGCCTGCGCGCGGTCGCAATCGCCTGCAGCCCTGCAACGCCAGCACCCATGACAAAGCATCTAGCGGCACTAACCGTCCCCGCCGCAGTCATCATCATCGGAAAAGCGCGACCGTAAGCATGCGCAGCCGCCAGAACAGCCTTGTACCCGGCAAGGTTGGACTGGCTGGAGAGCACGTCCATCGACTGCGCACGCGTAATGCGCGGTACGAACTCCATCGCCAGCGCCTCCAGCCCACAGGCGGCGTAGGCATCCACCCGAGCACGCTGCGCAAACGGATCGAGGATCGCTACGATCCAGGCACCTTTAGCCACACCGCCAAGCAGCGCAGGATCTGGCCCCTGCACCCCAAAGACGATATGCGCGCCTTTCAGAACCCTTTCGACCGGACCTACTTCGGCCCCGGCAGCCTGATAATCCTCATCCGAAATGCTGGCGCAAAGCCCGGCGCCGCTCTCCACCGCCACGACGGCGCCGAGGGCGGAGAGCTTGCGAACCGTTTCGGGCGTGGCGGCAACCCGCGTTTCACCCGGCACCCGTTCGGCAAGAACCGCGATCCGCCGCTGGAGGGCCAAACCCGCGCCCCGCTCAGGAGGCGATCAGGCCGACGACGAGTGCGGTAATGACGATAATGGCCCCGGTGGCCCAGGTGGCGGCCTTGATGAAGCCGTTGTAGGTCTCGGTAGCGGCCTTGATGTCGTTGCCCGAAGCCATTGTCTCTTTACCCCAAAACTGTTTGCTTTCCCGCGGACACTAACCGGGCTGCTCGCACCGCTCAAGTGCCAAGAAGGTCCATGGCGGCGTCACTAACCGATCATGAAGGTCCGCTTTCGCGCGATCCGACCGCAGCCTTAATCGGCTCTTTACCGGTTTGGCGTAAGTTCAAGTTCCAGAAAGCCAAGAGGCGACACGAAGCGACGACACCATGGCGGACCTTGACCAGCGCCTCCTCATGCTCATCGACGATGAGCCGGCCCAGAGCCGCCTGATCTCCGCCCTCGCCTCGCGCGAGGGGTGGCGCACCCTGATCGTGCGCGATGCCGAGACGGCGATCGCCACCCTCGGCACCCGGCAGGGCATGCAGCTTTCAGCAATCATCCTCGACCAGTGGGTGCCCGGCGACGACGCCTGCGCGCTGATTTCCGAACTCAAGGCCCGCCGTCCCGCGCTACCGATCCTGATGCTGACCGCCAGCACTTCGCCGCTTCTCGCGGTGGAGGCGATGCGCGCCGGGGCGACCGACTATCTCGTCAAGCCCGTCGCGCCCGACCGGCTGATGCATGCCTTGCGCTCGGCGACGACCCGCGAGGCGCCGCGCGATGAACTCGCGCCACTGACCGAGAAGATGCCGTCCAATCCCGATTTCGAATCGATGATCGGTGCGGCACCGAATTTCCGCAAGGCGCTCGCCGTCGCGGCCAAGGCCGCGCGCGGCCATTCGCCGGTGCTGATCGAGGGGGAAAGCGGATCGGGCAAGGAAATGCTGATCCGCGCAATGCACGCCGCCAGCCCGCGCTCGCGCATGCCGCTCAGGATCATCAATATCGGCGGCGTCCCCGCCAACTCCATCGAGTCCGTCCTGTTCGGCCATGAAAAGGGCGCTTTCCCCGGCGCTTTCGACCGGCAAATCGGCGCACTCCAGCATTGCGACGGCGCCACCCTCGCCCTCGACGAGATCGACCGCCTGCCGGAATCGGTGCAGGAACGCCTGCTCGAAGCGGTGAAGAAGGGCGACTGCCGCCCGATCGGCGCCCGTCATTCGTTCCGTGTCGACGTGCGCCTGATCGCGGCGAGCAACCTGCCGCTGGCCGACCTCGCCGATCAGGGGCACTTCATGCCCGAACTGCTGACGGCACTGTCTCCCACGAAGGTGTTGCTGCCGCCGCTGCGCGAGCGGACCGGCGATATCCCCGCCCTCACCCGCTTCTTCCTCGCCCGCATCGGCGAGCAGCCGGGCTTGCGCGAATTGGGCATTACGGACGGCGCGCTCTCGCTGTTGGCCGCTTACGACTGGCCGGGCAACGTGCGCCAGTTGCAGGCGGTACTCTTCCGCGCGGCCGTATTCTGCGATGGCGACGCCCTGACCTCGGAAGATTTTCCACAGCTTCTCAACATACTGGGCACAGGTCCATCCACAGCCCCGCAAGTACCGGAAAGCGCGGGGGTCATGCTCTATACCGCCGACGGCAACCTGCGCCCGCTCGACGAGATCGAGGCCGACGTCATTCGCCTCGCCATCGGCCTTTACCGCGGACGCATGACCGAAGTGGCGCGGCGCCTCGGGATCGGAAGGTCGACGCTCTACCGCAAGCTGGCCGAACTGGGCATCGACAACGCCGCCTGACCGGGCCATATTGCGCGACAACAGAAAGGGAGTTTTCCGACTTGGTCCAGTGACACCGCCCCGGCGGAAAGATCGCAGATGACGCAGCCGTTCCGAATGCCCGCGTCGTCAGGATTCAAGTTCTCGAAGGAAAACCCATGCTTCAATTCAATGGCAAGACCGCGCTCGTCACGGGTGCGGCATCCGGCATCGGCGCGGCCTGCGTCGGCTTGCTGGCCGCACAGGGCATCGCGCGGCTGATACTCGTCGATCGCGACGGGTCTGCTCTCGAAGCAATCACCCCCGGATGCCCTTGCGAGCGCTTCGTCGGAGACGTCGCCGACCCGGCGCTCTGGAATCAGGTCGTCGGGGCCTGCGATGGCCTCGACCTCGCAGTGCTCAATGCGGGCGTCGCGGCATCCGGCTCTATCGTGGACCTCGATTTCGTAGATTGGCGGCGGGTGATGAGCGCCAATCTCGACGGAATGGTTCTATCGCTGCAGTGCGCGATGCGGGCCATGGAACGCGGCGGCGGCATCGTACTCACCGCTTCGGTCAGCGGGGTGAAGGCGGAACCGGGCACGGCGGCCTACGCCGCCAGCAAAGCCGGAGTGATCCAGCTGGCAAAAGTCGCCGCAAAGGAAGGCGCGCCGCTTGGTATCCGGGTCAACGCCATAGCGCCGGGCGGGGTCGATACGCCGATATGGGATCAGGTGCCCGCGTTCCGCGACTTGGCAGCAGAGCAAGGCGGCCGCGACGCAGCCATCGCTGCCATGGGCAGAATGGCGACCCCGCTGGGCCGCTATGCGCAGGCAGAGGAAGTCGCGGCGCAGATCGGTTTCCTGCTGTCCGATGCGGCCGCGACGATCACCGGCGCGGTGCTGGTCAGCGATGGAGGTTACTCGCTGTAGAGCCAACGCTCATGAAAAAGGGCCGCGCCGGAAGCGCGGCCCCTGTTCCTTGTCCGGGGGGACGACCGAGGGGTTACAGACCCTCGATCATGACCGACGGAATGCGATAGCCGCGCTTCGCCATGGCCTTGGCGTAAGTGCCGCGCTCGTGGCGCAGTTCGCTGCCGTATTCCTCCCAGGCGTCGCGCTGGTCCTCGATATCGCTCGCCTTGCGCAAGTCGGTGGCGAGTTCCTTCTGGCTCTCGTTCACGTTGGCGCGGTAATTGAACCAGTGCTTGCCCTCGATGCCGCCGATCGGCGTCTGGATTATGCGGTTTTCCTCGACCCGGGCGACACGCTCCTCGTACATCGCCGGCACGATAGCCATGGCAGAAACGGGAACGATGGCGAGCGCCACTGCAGCGGCGCGGATGATGGTGGTCTGCTTCATGGGTGAATCCCCTTTGTCGCTTTCCAGTGCGAGACGGAATTGCCTCACGCTCGATGGGACAAACGGCCACGAACGCAATTTTCGTCAGGCGAAGGGACGAATTGAGCCTCCAGCGGGACGTTTTGCAATGCAGCAGCCCGTTGTGACGACAGGGTCACACAACGCGGCCGGGTCGTTCATCCGACGGAAATCTGCGGTTCATCCGCGGTCCAGATTTGTAACGCTCAATCCGGCAACTGTGAGAAGTCGGTCAGCGCCGCATCGCGCAGGCCCCGCCAAACGCGGACTGCCTGCACCGTCTCGGGCACGTCATGGACCCGCAGGATGTGCGCACCGGCATCCATCGCCTTCACCGCCAGCGCCACCGAACCGCCAAGCCGCTGGTGCGCAGGAGCCTCGTTCGAGAGCGCCCCGATCATCCGCTTGCGACTGACACCGACCAACAGCGGCTGGCCGAGCGCATGGAACAGCGGCAGCGCGTTGAACAGCGTCAGGTTCTCCGTCAGGCTCAGGCCGAAGCCGAATCCGGGGTCGATGATGATTCTGTCGGCAGCAATGCCCGCCGCCACGCAGGCGTCGCGGCGCGCCTCCAGCCAGTCGAACACGTCAAGCACCACGTCGTCGAAGTCCGCGCCGGAGTGCAGGTCGTCCGCCTTGCCCGGTGCATGCATCAGCACCACCGGCGCGCCCGACGCGGCCGCGAGTTCGAGGCTGCGCGGGTCGTAGCGCAAGGCCGACACGTCGTTGATGATGTGCGCCCCGGCAGCCAGCGTCGCCTCCATCACGCCCGGACGGCGCGTATCGACGCTGATCGCCGCACCCATCGCCGCCAGACGCTCCACCATCGGGACGACGCGCTTGAGTTCGTCGCCTTCCCATACAGCAGCCGCACCAGGCCGCGTGGACTCCCCGCCGAGATCGATGATCGCCGCGCCCGCCTCGAGCATGGCCGAGGCATGGGCCGCAGCGACTTCGCGGTCGTCCATGAACTTGCCGCCGTCGGAAAAGCTGTCGGGCGTCATGTTGAGGATGCCCATGACCTGCGGCTGCTCGAGCCGGATCGTGCGCGCGCCGCACTGGATTGGCGCATGGACCTTGCGCAAGTTCGCCCACTGCACCTCGGCCATAGCACCAAGGTCCGCCGGAAGCGCCGCGAGCGCGGCCGGCACTTGCGCGGCAGAAACCCGCTCGCGGGAGAGCACGCGACCACCCTCGCGCACGATGATGGCGAAGCGGCTCGCCCAGACCATCGCGCCGCCGAGGCGGATGGCCTCGCCCTCCTCGCTCTGCGGACTGTCGGCAAGGGCGATCGGGCGGATATAGAGCTTGCGGGTCATGACGGCGCCTTAGCGCGGGATCGGTCGGGGAAGAACCGGTTTTCAGAGCAGGCTGAACCTGCCCCCCGAAACTTCGTCATCCTGAACTCGTTTCAGGATCCATCGAGCAGTTTGCACCGGAGCGTCGCTGACTGAGCGGCGCTCTCGGTCTATTGCGAAAACAACCGGGCCATCGGCATGATGGATCCTGAAACGAGTTCAGGATGACGTCGGGACTAAACGCTGGCCGGCGCCAGCTTTCCGATCCGAGCGGTCACCGACTCCAGCCTCGTCATGATCTCGCGGTCGCGCTGACGCGCAGCCGATTGTTCAGCCTGAATCTTCTTCAGATGCTCGGGCAGGAGAATTTCGACGTTTTCGGTCATGCCCGATAAAATAGCCCCAACCATTGGCGTCCGCTACCTCACGGCTCCGTGGCGAGCAGGTACAGCTGGCGGATCGCATCGATCGGCTTGATCTGACCTTCGTGTTCCAGATGCCAGTACGTCCAGCCGTTGCACGACGGCGCGCCCTGCAGGTCCTTGCCGACGCCATGGATCGAGCCATTGACGTCGCCCGCCACCAGCGATCCGTCGGCGCGAACGGTCGCGACATGGCGGCGCTTCTTGTCGAACAACTCCGTACCCGGCTCGATCCAGCCCGTCTCGATCAGCGTGCCGAACGCCACCTTGGGCGCGGTGCGCTTGGACTGCATGGTCTTGAGCGCGCTCTCGTCGAGCGGCAGCGCCATCTCGATACGCTCCAGCGCGGCTTCGCGATAGTCGCTCTCGCGCTCACAGCCGATCCATTCGCGACCGAGGCGCTTGGCGACGGCGCCGGTGGTGCCGGTGCCGAAGAACGGGTCGAGCACGACGTCGCCCTTGTTGGTCGTCGCCAGCATCACGCGATAGAGCAGCGCCTCGGGCTTCTGCGTCGGGTGGACCTTGCGGCCGCCCTTCTTGAGACGCTCGGCACCGTTACAGATCGGCAGCACCCAGTCGGAACGCATCTGCAATTCGTCATTGAGCGTCTTCATCGCGCGGTAGTTGAAGGTGTACTTCGACTTCTCGCCCATGCTCGCCCAGATCAGCGTCTCGTGCGCGTTGGTGAAGCGGGTGCCCTTGAAGTTGGGCATCGGGTTCGCCTTGCGCCACACGATGTCGTTGAGGATCCAGAACCCCATGTCCTGCATGATCGCGCCGAGGCGGAAGATGTTGTGGTACGAACCGATCACCCACAGCGAACCCTCGGGCTTGAGCACGCGGCGCGCCTCGGTCAGCCAGTCACGGGTGAACTGGTCGTACGTCGCGAAGCTGGAGAACTTGTCCCAGTCGTTCGTCACCGCATCGACGTGGCTGCCGTCAGGCCGCGCCAGGTCGCCGCCAAGCTGCAGGTTGTACGGCGGATCGGCGAAGACCATGTCCACCGAAGCGTCGGGAATGGTGCGCATCGCCTCGATGCAGTCACCCGTCAGGATGCGGCCGAGCGGAAGCAGCTCCTTCGGGGTGGGCGCAGGTGCCCGTGCCCGAATGCGTTCCTTGACCAAGATCTGACCCATGACTGCTCCGCTGAGATAAACTGTGGATATGGACCCTAAGTGATTCATCCGGGACTCGCCGTCAAGGCGCGACTCGTGGTGAATCCTCGTGATTCAGGTGTTCAGCGGAGAGGAACAAAACGAATCCGGCACCACATCTTGAGTCATCGCGAATCGGCATGACTCAACATGTGGTGGATGTGGCCATCGCGACTCGTGGATAACTTTTTGTCACATACGAAAAACGTACGGTTCGATTTTATGCAACAGCCATCCGATACGTTGCATTTGCAGCAATCACGCCAAGCGACCAAATGACCCTCGATGCTGCAGCGCAGCAAGCCCATTCATCGAAGGTCGCCATAATGTTTTCGCTTATCTCGCTCTATTTCTCGTACCGTCGCGACGTGCTCCTCGCCGAGCGCTATGTCGCCGGTCTGGCCGAGAAGCCTGCGCAGGATGCCGCACCGGCAGAAGTCGCCGAGACTGCTGCTCCGAAGTCGGAAGACCTCGCGCTCGCCGCCTAAAGCAGCGTGAGTTGAGCCACCGGCGCGAAGCTGCGCCGATGGTGCGGGGTGACTCCATGTTCCCGCAACGCAGCAAGATGCTGCGGCGTGCCGTAACCGGCATTGCGGTCCCACCCGTAATGCGGATGCACCAGCGCAAGATCGCGCATCAGGCGGTCGCGGTGCTCCTTGGCGATGATCGAAGCCGCCGAGATGCACGGCTCGATCGCATCCCCGCCGACGATCGCGCGCGCATTCCAGCGCCACTCCTCACGGCGACCATGCGGCGTCATGTTGCCGTCGATCAGGACCTCGCCGGGTTCTTCGCCGAGGATCGCGCATAGCGCCGCCACCGCGCGCGTCATCGCCAGCATCGTCGCGCCGAAGATATTGAGGCGGTCGATCTCCTCCACATCCACGACGCCGACCGCCCATTGGCAGCGGCGCTTTATGGTTGCCTCCAGTTCGGAGCGACGGAGCGCGGACAGCTTCTTGGAATCATCCAGACCGGAGGGACGCGGCTTGCACAGCACGACCGCGCCTGCAACAACCGGCCCTGCAAGCGGGCCACGACCGGCCTCGTCGACACCGATTACGTAACGTTTCGTTGCCAAAGGCACGTTCGGGGAACTCGTGAAAGGTGCAAGCATTGGGCTCGGCATGTTCGCAAGACGTCTCCTCATCGCCCTATCGCCGCTGGCGATGACGCTCGCAAGCTGCGGCAATGCCGCTACCGGGGAAAAGGCGCCAGCGGCCGAGGCCGGAACGCCGTTCAAGGTGGAAACGCTCGCGCAGTTCGACGAACCCTGGGCCATGGCTTTCGACGAAGGGACCGGAACCCTCGTCGTCACCGAGAAGAAGGGCACGATCCGCATCCGCACCCCGGACGGCCGGATCGGCGAGGTAAGCGGCGTGCCGAAGGTCGACTATGGCGGCCAGGGCGGCCTCGGCGACTTCATCTTCGCACCGGGTCAGATGGGCAAGACGTTCGATCGCCGCGTGGTCTATCTCAGCTGGGCGGAAGCGGGATCGGGCGACACACGGGGCGCAGCAGTGGGCAAGGCGGACCTCGTCTGTAGCGCGCCCACCCAATGTGCGCTGGAAAGCCTCAAGGTAATATGGCGCCAGACGCCCAAGGTGCCCGGAACCGGGCACTATTCACACCGCCTGCGCTTCTCGCCCGACGGCAAGTACCTCTTCGTCGCTTCGGGTGAACGGCAGAAGTTCACGCCCGCACAGGACCTCGGGACCAATCTAGGTAAGGTCGTGCGGCTGCTGCCGGACGGCACCCCTGCCCCCGACAACCCCTTTGCGGACAAGCCTGCGCCGACCAACCAGATCTGGTCTTACGGCCATCGCAACATCCTGGGCCTTGCGTTCGATGCGAAAGGGCAGCTTTGGGATCTCGAACATGGACCGGCGGGTGGGGACGAACTGAACCTCGTCAAACCGGGCGCCAACTACGGTTGGCCGCTGGTCTCGGACGGCGATCACTACGATGGCCGCCCGATCCCGCGCCATTCCACGCGCCCGGATCTTGCGAAGCCGGCAATAAGCTGGAACCCAGTGATCGCTCCGGGTGACTTCATTTTCTATGGCGGCGACCTTTTCCCGACGTGGAAGGGTCAGGCGATCATCGCCGGCCTTGCGGCGGGCGTGGTCCGCGTTTCGGTCGACGGCGAGAAAGCCATCGAGGAAGCCCGTTACGCCATGGACAACCGTATCCGCGAAATTCGGCAGGCACCGGACGGTGCGATCTGGCTGCTGGAAGACGGAGAAGGTCCCGATAGCGGACACCTGCTCAGGCTCACCCCGGCGGGGTGAAACCCTGAATTGAATCGACAAATCGCCGCGCCCCTCCTATCGCGCGCGCGCCATGACCCAGACCCAGTCCGAAGCCGCCACCATCATTCCACTCGACAATGTCGATCCCGCGCTCGTCGAGGAGCTGCTCGACGCCGCCTTCGAGCCGGAGCGTCACAAGCGCACCGCCTACAAAGTCCGCGAAGGCACCGACTGGCTGCCCGCGCTCAGCTTCGCCGCGCTCGACGCCAGTGAGATGCTGGTCGGCACGATCCAGTGCTGGCCGGTCGCGCTCAACACGCCGGAGGGTCGCCCCTTCCCGATGATCATGGTCGGCCCGGTCGCCGTGATGCCGGGCCATCAGGGGATGGGCTACGGTCAGGCGCTGATGTCGACCAGCATGGCCAGCATCGACGACCGCGCGCCGCTGCCGCAGGTCATGATCGGTGATCCCGAGTATTACGGCCGCTTCTGGGGCTTCTCCAACGAAGGCACCGAAGGCTGGGATCTACCCGGCCCGTTCGAGCGCCACCGCCTGCTGGTGCGCTGCGCCAACATCGCAGTATTGCCCGAACGCGGCATGCTGGGACCGTGGCTGCGCTGAACGCGCGCTTGCCTTATGGGGCTTCGACAAGCTCAGCCTGAGCGGACTTGAGAGGTTTACGCTACCCCCGCTCACCCTGAGCTTGTCGAGGGGTCGCCACTGACCTTGCCGCACCGCGGACCACACTGGACCTTGGCGCGCGAGGCCCTATCTGGCATCGCGAACCGATGCCTTACGAACCGCCCCCCGAACTTGCCGCACTGAACCTCGACGAAGTGGCCTGGCTTGTCGCCGCGCGCAAACTCCCGCCAGTCGATCAGTGGTCGCCTGCCGAGACCGGCGACAGCGAGATGCGCATCGCCGCGGACGGCCGCTGGTTCCATCAGGATGGCGAAATCCGCCGCCCGGCCATGGTCCGCGCCTTCGCCTCGCTGCTGACCTGCGATGACCAAGGACAGCACTGGCTCGTCACCCCCGCGCAAAAGCTTTCGCTCGAAGTCGAGGATGCCGCGTTCATCGCCATCGACGTCAAGCGCGAGGCCGACACTCTCGTCTTCCGTCTCAACACCGATGACTTCGTCATCGCCGGGCCGAAAAATCCGATCACCGCCGAGGGCGACGCCGAGACGCCTGCGCTCTACGTCGCGGTCCGCCACGGCACCCGCGCCCGCCTCAACCGCAGCACTTACGCGCAACTGGCCGAGATCGCGCTGGAAGGCGACGATCTTTCCGTGACCAGCCAGGGCACTCGCTTTCCGCTGGTTCCCGCATGAGTGCGCTGTTCGATCAGGTTTCGCGTCGCCTCGAGGCTGGTCATGCCGCCACGCCGCCACGCCTGTGGAACGATCCGCGCATCGACGACATCGCCAGCTTCAAACTCGCAGCCGTGCTCGTCGCCATCACCGAGCGGGAGCGACCGGGCATTCTGTTGCTTCATCGTCCCTCCACCATGCGCGCGCATCCCGGCCAGATTGCCTTTCCCGGCGGCCGCCTTGATCCCGGTGAAGATGCGGTCGAAGCGGCGCTTCGCGAAGCGAACGAGGAACTCGGCATCCGCACCGGCGACGTACGCGTCATCGGCACTAGCGACGTCTACCGCACCGGCAGCGGGTATGAGATCACTCCGGTCGTCGGCATCGTTCCGCCCGACCTCGAAATCCGGCCCAATCCCGCCGAAGTGGCGCAATGGTTCGAGGTGCCGGTCGACTTCGTGCTCGACCCCGCCAACCAGACGACCCGCAACGTCGAGTTCGAAGGCCGCCGCCACAGCTTCATCGAGATCGTCTGGAACGACGGCCGCCAGGACCACGTCATCTGGGGCGTCACCGGAGCGATCCTCCACAACCTTGCCGGTCGCCTGAACTGGCTCGAAAGATCCCCGAATGCCTGAAATTCTAGATACCCCGTGGATGCACCGCGACGACCTCGCCGAGCTCGTCGCCGCGCTGGGAGAAGGCAATGCCCGCTACGTTGGGGGAGCCGTGCGCGACACGCTGCTGGGCCTGCCGGTCAAGGACATCGACATGGCCACGGTGCTCCTCCCCGACGCGGTGATCGAGCGGCTGGCTGCAGCGGGCATCCGCAACGTCCCGACGGGCATCGAGCACGGCACCGTCACCGCCGTTCTCCCGAATGGCCCGGTGGAGATCACCACCCTGCGCCACGACGTCTCCACCGATGGCCGCCGCGCGACGGTAGCCTTCGCACAGGACTGGCGCGAGGATGCGGCGCGGCGCGACTTCACAATCAATGCGCTCTACGCCGACCCACGCAGCGGCGAGGTTCACGACTGGTTCGACGGCCTGACCGACCTCTCGGTTCGCCGCGTGCGCTTCATCGGCGACGCACGGCAGCGCATCCGCGAGGATCACTTGCGTATCCTGCGCTACTTCCGCTTTCAGGCTCGCTTCGGCTCCACGCCCGCCGATGCCGAGGCGGAAGCCGCCTGTTCGGAACTGGCCGCCACGCTCAAGGGCCTCTCGCGCGAGCGCGTCGGTATGGAGACGATGAACCTGCTCGGTCTCCCCGACCCGGCGCCGACGGTACAGCGGATGCACGAACTTGGCGTGCTTCAGGTCATCCTGCCAGAAGCCGATCCCAAACCCCTTGCCGCGCTTGTCGTGGCCGAGCAGGCACAAGACATTGCACCCGAGGCGATCCGTCGACTGGCGGCGCTGCTCCCCGCGCAACCGGCGCTGGCCGAGCAGGTCGCCGCGCGCTTTCGCCTCTCCGCAGCGCAGAAGAAGCGCCTTTCGCTTGCCGCCGCGCGCGGGGATGCACCGGATGCGCCCCGTGCTCTCGCCTACCGCTTGGGCCGCGAGGGAGCGCTCGACCGCTTGCTGATCGTCGGGGCGGACGCATCCCCACTCGCGGACTGGGACGTGCCGACGATGCCGCTCAAGGGCGGCCAGATCGTGGCGCGCGGGGTCGGCGCGGGGCCTGACGTGGCGCGCATCCTGCGCCGGGTCGAGGATCGCTGGATCGCCGAAGGCTTCCCCGAGGGCGAGCGCGTCGATGCCCTGCTCGACGAGGTACTGGCGGAAGCGCGGGCGTGAACCTTCCCGACCTCATCGGCTTCCTGATGGGTCAGCCCCTGCTTTCGTTGACGATTGCGGCGATCCTGCTGGCAGTGGCGGCCGGGATGGTCGGTGCGGGTCACCCTCGCCTCGGGCGCGTGATGCGCAACTGTGCTTATCTCGGCCTGATCGCCGCCCTGCTGCTGACCGTGGCGGAACTGGCCGGACACAATGGGCGGTCGGAGGCGGCGCTCTGGCTCGACGCCACCCGCCCGGCCGAGATCGTCGGCAAGGAAACCGTCATCGCCATGCGCGCAGACGGACATTTCTGGGTGGAGGCGCAGGTAAACGGCGAGCCGGTCGAATTCCTGATCGATACCGGCGCGACCTATACCGGCATCTCCCGGCGCGTGGCCGAGCGGGTTGGCATCCAGCCCGATCCCGAGGACCGCGGCATGATCCTCGATACCGCCAACGGCTCGATCGTCGCGCGGCGGGGGACGGCCGATGTGCTGCGTTTCGGCGGCATCGAGGCGAATGCCCTGACCGTCGCCATCGGCCCCGACACCGAGGTCGACACCAACGTCATCGGCATGAACCTGCTGTCGCAGCTGGCCGCCTGGCGGGTCGAGGGTCGGCGGCTCATCCTGACGCCGAAGCCGAAGTGACAGTCAGCGTCGCGAAAGCCGCCGTGTGATAGGGCTGCCGTCATGGACATTGCCGAGATCCTGAAATTCCTTGCCGGACAGCCGCTGCTGGCTCTCGCCTGCGCAGGCATCGTCGCGAGCGTGGTCGGCGGAATGCTGCGGCGCCCGCTTCCACTGCTGGGCGGCTTGCTGCGCGGGGTGGGCAACCTCGGCCTGCTCGCCGCGATGCTGCTGACGATCGCTCAGGTGACGCGGCTGACTACCGGCGCGGACTTCGCCCTTCCGCAGCTGGGCATCGAGCGCCAGAGCGTGGCGGGCGGGGAGACGCGCGTGCCGATGCAGCCGGACGGCCACTTCTGGATCAGCGCCACGGTCAACGGCGTGAAGCGGGATTTCCTCGTCGATACCGGCGCCACACTGACCGCGATCTCACCCGCGACGGCGCAGGAGGCTGAGCTCAAGGCCAATCCGCTCAACCGCTCGGTGCTGATGCGCACGGCCAATGGCACGGTGGAAGCGCAGCTTGCGTTGATCGACGAGTTGCGGATGGGTAATGTCGTTGCGCGCGAGATCGATGCGGTGGTGGCGCCGGGGCTCGGTGACGCCAATGTCATCGGCATGAACCTGCTGTCGCGGCTCGCCAGCTGGCGGGTTGAGGGCAAGACGCTAATCCTGGTGCCGCATCACCCGCAGAATGTGGAAACCGAGACCTGAGGCTCACCCCGCTGCGACTAACTCCGACAGCGAGTTTACTCTCGTCATCCCCGCGAAGGCGGGGACCCATCTGATGTCGGCGCGATTGGCATTGTCAGGAGATGGGTTCCCGCCTTCGCGGGAATGACGACCTGTTTTCAGGTTACGCTTAGCCCTACGCTTACCCTTGGAACTTGTTGTCCCGCGGGAACCCGTTCGGCGGCAAGCGCCCGGCCGCACCGCGCGCGACCTTCCAGAGCGCCATGTCCTTTTCGGTGCGCGTGCGGCCGCTTTCGCCGCCCATCGTCCACGACAGGCCGTCCTCCAGCCTGAGCGTCGTCACATCGGCCATGCCGCCATCGCGGTAACGCTGGAGAGTGACCCCCTGCCCCTTGGCCATGACCGGCAGTTCCTCGAGGCTGAAGATCACCAGCTTGCGGTTGTCACCGACGACCGCGACATGATCGTGCTCGGCCGGAATTTCGCGCACGACGGTCAGCGTTACGCCCGGCTTGGTGGACATGACCGCGCGGCCCTTTCGGGTTTCGGCGAGCAGTTCGTCCATTTCCGCCGCGAAGCCGCGCCCGATGTTCGAGGCCAGCAGCAGCTGAGCCTTGGACTTGTAGACGAGCGCCTCGATGATGTGCGCGTCTGCATCGATATCAACCATCGTGCGGATCGGCTCACCGAAGCCGCGTGCACCAGGCAACTTGTCCGCGCCGAGCGTATAGAACCTGCCGTTGTCCAACGCGATCAGGATCTTGTCCGTCGTCTGCGCGTGGAATGCGAACGCGGGGCCGTCGCCTTCCTTGAACTTGAAGTCACCATCCAGCGCCACATGGCCCTTGGCCGCCCTGATCCAGCCACGCGCGGAGAGGATCACCGTGACCGGCTCCTTCTCGATCATCGCGTCCATGGAGAACTCGACGGTCTTCGTCGCCTGCGCGATCGTGGTGCGACGGCGCCCGAGCACGGTGTCCTCGGCGTAGTCCTTGCGCAAGGTGGCAAGGTCGCGCTTGATGCGGGTGCGCTGGCGGGCCGGGCTTTCGAGCAGCTTGTTGAGGTCGTCCTGCTCCTTGAGCAGTTCCTCGTGCTCCTTGCGCAGTTCCATTTCCTCGAGCTTGCGCAAGCTGCGCAGGCGCATGTTGAGGATGGCTTCGGCCTGGCGGTCGGTCAGTTCGAATTCGGCGATCATCACCGGCTTGGGCTCGTCCTCGGTGCGGATGATCTCGATGATCCGGTCGAGGTTGAGGTAGGCGATGATGTAGCCCGCCACCAGTTCGAGGCGCGAGGCGATCTTCTCCAGCCGGTGCCGGGTGCGGCGCAGCAGAATGTCGATCTGGCTGTAGACCCACTCCGACAGCAGCAGCTTGAGGCCCAGAACCCCAGGCGTGCGGTGCGAATCCAGCACGTTGAGGTTGAGGCTGAACCGGCTTTCCAGCTCGGTCAGCTTGTAGAGGCTTTCCTTCAGCAGCTCCGGATCGACGTTGCGGCTCTTGGGGACGAGGACGATGCGGATTTCCTCGTCGCTCTCGTCGCGCACGTCTTCCAGGATCGGCAGCTTGCGGTCGCCGATGAGGGCGGCAATCTGCTCGATCAGCTTGCCCTTGGGCAGCATGTAGGGAATTTCACTGACGACGAGTTGCCACTGGCCCGAGCCCAGCTTCTCGATCCCCGTGCCTTCCCATGAACCGTCGGCGTTCCGTCCGGTCGAGAAGCGGCCGCGCACGCGGAAGGCGCCCTTGCCGGTCTCGTAGGCGTGGCTGATCGCCTCGGGGCTATCCACCACGAGGCCACCGGTCGCAAAGTCGGGGCCTTTGAAGACCTCCATCAGCTGCGCATGCTCGGCATGGGGATTGTCGATCAGCAGCAGCGTGGCGTCGATGATCTCGGCCACGTTGTGGCTGGGGATCGAGGTCGCCATGCCCACCGCGATGCCGGTAGCCCCGTTCGCCAACAGGTTCGGGAAGATACCGGGGAAGATATCCGGCTCGCTTTCCTCACCATTGTAGGTCGGGATGAAATCGACGGTGCCCTCGTCCAGCCCGGCCATCAGCTGGATCGCGGTCTTCGTCAGGCGTGCTTCGGTGTAGCGGTAGGCCGCCGCGTTATCGCCGTCGATGTTGCCGAAGTTGCCCTGCCCCTGCACCAACGGATAGCGCAGCGAGAAGTCCTGCGCGAGACGCACCATCGCGTCGTAGACCGAGGCGTCGCCATGCGGGTGATACTTGCCGATGACGTCGCCGACCACGCGGGCGGACTTCTTGTAGGCACTGGCCGGGTCCAGCTTGAGCTGGCGCATCGCCCAGAGGAGGCGGCGATGCACCGGCTTCAACCCGTCCCGAAGGTCCGGCAGCGAGCGCGCGGTGATGGTGGACAGCGCGTATACGAGATAGCGCTCGGACAGCGCCGCATCGAAGGGCGCATCGACGATGGCGTCGAAGGGATCGGATTCGTCGTCTGTCGTGGTCACCATGGTGGCCGGACCCTAGCAGCGCCGGTGCCCACGCCAAAGCCGATTTCAGCCGTTTTCCAGAACTTGCGACTGCGATAGCCTCGATCACGAATCGCAGGAGTTCCAAAAGGATGAAGATGCGTCGTTCGCTGTTGCTGCCGATCCTGCTCGCCACCACCGTTTCCGGCTGCGGGAGCGAGCCCGCTTCCGAGCAACAGGCGACCACCGTGGACATCCGGGAAGAGCCGCCAACACCCGCCCAGGCCGCTGGAGAGGGCAGAAAGTCCGAAACCATCTCCGTCAGCGCACCGAACGCCCCGCGCATCGCCTACGTCTATGAATACGGATACCGCCTGCCCGCCGACCGCATCGCCGAAGTCCAGCGCAAACAGGCCGACATGTGCGAGCGGCTGGGGCCGACGCAATGCCAGATCCTCGACATGAAGCAGGGCAGCGCGGAGGGCAATTATGCCTCTGGCTCGCTATCGCTGGCCGTGGCCGCGCCACGCGCGCGGGCATTCGGCGCAGAACTGGGCCGGATCGCTGGGAGCGCCGGTGGATCGCAGGTTTCCGGCGGTATCTCGGGCGAAGACCTGTCGAAGCAGATGGTCGATACCGAGGCCCGCCTTCGCGCCCGCACCGTGCTGCGCGACCGGCTGATGGAAGTGCTCGCCACGCGCAAGGGCACAGTCGCCGAACTGGTCGAAGCCGAGCGCGGGGTCGCGCAAGTGAACGAGGAAATCGACCAGGCGCGCAGCTGGCTGGCAGAAATGCAGAACCGCGTGAACTTCAGCCGCGTGAACCTGACTTATGAAGCGGGTTCGCCCGCCAGCGGCGGTTTCCTCGCGCCGATCCGGGGGGCGCTGGGCAGCGTGGGATCGGTGCTTGGCACGATCGTCGCGATGCTGATCATGCTGGGCGCGGTAGCGATTCCGCTGGGTCTCGTTGGCCTCGCCATCCGCTGGGCAGTGCTCCATTGGCGGGAGCGGACGCCTGCGGAGTGAGCCAGATCAGCCGATCTGCATGTCCCTGACGACGCCGGGGATCCGCACCGCGATCCCGTTCAGCGAGTCGGTCAGCTGGATCTGGCAGGACAGGCGGCTGGTGCGCGTCACCCCGGCGGCGAGGTCTAGCATGTCTTCCTCGTCGTCCGAGGCGGGGATCAGCTTGTCGAACCAGTCGGGCGAAATGATCACGTGGCAAGTCGAGCAGGCCATCTGGCCCTCGCACGTTCCTTCGAGCGGCATTCCGGCGTTCTGGGCCACTTCCAGCAGGCGCGATCCCGGTTCGGCCTGCGTCGAAACCCGCGATCCGTCGATATTCACAAACAGGACGTCAACCAAGTCATACTCCCTGCGCCGCCGCAGCGGCATCTATTCTGGCGCAGGCATCCTCTATTTCCCTCAAGGTACTATATCGCCCGAATCCCAGACGGATAGAGCTTTTGGCATCCCTATCCGAAAGACCCAATGCGCGGAGCACGTGGCTGGGTCTACCCGATCCGCTGGCGCAGGCCGAACCTGCCGAAAAGGCGAGGTCGCGCAAGTCCGACATCAGCCGCGCGACGTCCAGACCTTCGAGGCGCACGTTGAGGTTGCCGTGCCAGCGCTGCGTCGCCGAGCCGTTAAGTGTCCAGCACGAAAGGATTTCCCGTGCCCGTTCCCACAGCATGCCGACGTGAGCGGCGTCCTCATCCATGCGTTCTTTCGCCAGCTTCGCGGCAGCGCCGAAGCCTGCGCAGAGCATCGGGCTCAGCGTTCCCGAGCGCAGCCCCTGCTCCTGCGCGCCGCCCCGGATCAGGGGTGCGAGGTCGAGCCCATCGCGCAGCCATAGCGCGCCGATACCCTTGGGGCCGTGGAGCTTATGGGCACTCAACGCTACCATAGAGGCACCCAAGGGAACCCTGAGCTTACCAACGCCCTGCACCGCGTCGCACAGGAACAGTGCACCGGCCGCCTGCGCACGTTCGGCGAGACGGTCGACCGGTTGCACGGTTCCGATCTCGTTGTTCACCTGCATCACCGCGACGAGATCGGCATTTCCGATTCCCGCCTCGCCATCGACAAGGCCCTCGCCATCGACCGGCAGCACCGTCAGGGCGGCATCGACATTGCGCGCCGTATCCAGCACCGCCGCATGCTCGATCGCCGAGACCGCGAGGCGCCGCGCGCCGCTGCCGAGGATCGCGAGGTTGATCGCCTCCGTCGCGCCCGAGGTGAAGATCACCCGCCCGCCCGGCGGCATCAGCGCGGCGACTTGCGCGCGGGCGACCTCGACTGCGGCGGCAGCGGCGCGGCCGGGACGATGGGG
>JASGGD010000079.1:0-20871 GCA_047605225.1 Novosphingobium sp. | reverse complement strand
CGGACTTCACGACCTATATCGACGGCGTGCAGATGAACCTGCGCAGCCACGGGCATGGCCAGGGCTATCTCGATCTGAATGGCCTGATCCCCGAGATCGTCGCCCGCGAGGACTTCCGCAAGGGCCCGTACCGCGCCGATGGCGGCGACTTCGCGCTGGCCGGCGCGGCCTACATGACCACCATCGACGGGTTCGACCGCCCGTGGATCTCGGTCGAGGGCGGATCGTACAAGTCCGGGCGCCTGGCCGCCGGTGGCACGATCAAGGATGTGGCGGGCGGCAGTCTCACGCTGGTGGGGCAGGCCAAGCGCTATGACGGCCCCTGGCAGGAGGCGGAACATTTGCGCCATTATTCCGGCTTCGCGAAGTACACAGCGCCCGCTGGCGAAGGCACTCTCGAAGCCTCGCTGCACGCCTACCACGCCACCTGGCGGCCCACCGAGCAGATCCCCGAGCGGATCATCGGCAGCACGCTGTGCCCTGACGAATTCTGCTCGCCCGATCCTTCGGCGCGTGGCCGCACGACGCGCCTTGTCGGCAACATCGCGGTGCGGCAGCCGGGCTGGGGCGCGAATGTCTATGCCCAGTACTACGACTGGAACATGTATTCGAACCCGACCTATGCCGATCCGGACGGCACCAGCGCCCAGATCGACCAGTTCGACAAACGCTGGATCGTGGGCTTCACCGCACGCAAGGATTGGGATCTTGGCCCGACTCTGCAACTGAGCGTAGGAACCGAAAACCGCTACGACCACATCGGCAATGTCGGGGTGAACCGGACCGAGGATCGCGCCTTCCTGTCCTCGCTCGGCCGATACCATGTCGAGGAGCTGTCCGGCGCGCTCTATGGCGAAGCGACCTGGAAGCCGGTGCGCGGCCTCAGGCTGACCGGCGGTTTGCGGGGCGATTACTACCACTACGCCGTCCGCGCGCGCGATGCTGTGGCGGCCGAGCTGGGAACCGGCAGCGGGCACGATTCCATCGTGTCACCCAAAGTGTCGGCAGCCTACGAGATCGTCCCGCAGTTCGAGGTCTACGCCAACTGGGGACGCGGCTTCCACTCCAACGACGTGCGCGGCGCGGTGAACGTGGAATCGCCCGTGCCGGCGCTGGTGCGCGGTACCGGCAAGGAACTGGGCGGTCGCCTGCAATTGGGTACGGTCTCGCTGACCGCCACCTACTGGTGGCTCGACGTGGGCAGCGAACTGCGCTTCGTCGGCGATTCCAATGCGGTCGAGCCGACCGGCGCCAGCAAGCGTCATGGCTACGAGGTGGTCGGGTTCTGGCGCCCGCTGTCGTGGCTGGCGCTGGATGGCAGCTATGTCGCCAGCCACTCGCGCTATGACAATGGCGATCGCATTCCCAACGCCGTCGAGAACGCGGTCTCTGCCGGCGCGGCAATCGTGCTCGACCCGTGGGAGGCGAGCGTGCGTGTTCGGCACCTTGGCCCCTACCCCCTGATCGAGGACAATTCGGTGCGCGACAAGGGCAGCACGATCGTCAACGCCCGCGCCGCATGGAAGGGCCGCAAGATCGAGATCTACGGCGAGGTGCTGAATATCTTCGACAGCCACGACAAGGACATCGCGTACTATTACGAATCCTATATTCCCGCGTTTGACGGCAATGGCCCGGTCGAAGGCCGCCTCAGCCGCGTGATCGAACCGCGCACATTCAAGATCGGCGCACGTTACACGTTCTGATCCTCATCCACGCCCTGTCTCGTCACTCGACCGGATAGGGCGTGGTCTTGCCGCGATTCTTTTCGGGATCGAAGCTCTTGGGCCGTTCGATGAGTGGAAACCATTACCCGGACGCGGATACCTATTCAGGTCAATCGATGCGCCTCAAGCGTCCGATCTATATCGGCTGGGAGAAACACCGAGGCGCCTTTTGAACATCGTCGTAAAGGCTGCCGCGCTGTCATAGCCCAGATCGAACGCGATCCTGGTAACGGATTCGCCTTCAGCCAGCCTCGGCAGGGCAACCAAAATGCATGCCTGCTGCCGCCATTCGCCAAAGCTCAAACCCGTTTCCCGACGAAACGCCCGGGTGAAAGCGCGGCGGCCCATGCCAAGTTCAGAGGCCCAACGGTCGATGCTGTCGTGCGGTGAGGGCTTCTCGAGAAAATCCCGGCAACGCTCAGCTATGGCAGGCGTATGCGGAAAGGGCACGGCCAAAGGCACGGTCGGTGCAACCTCCAATTCGGCGAGAAGCAGGGCCATCAGTTTACCGTCGCGCCCCTCGCGATCATATTCGGGCGGAATCTCGCACGCAGCCTCCAGCAGACTACGCAGCAGCGGTGATACCTGAATGACCTTGTTGCTGGTCCCCAGCGCGCCTGCAGCATCCGCCTCGATCAGGACACTGCGCGTACTGACAGCGCCTACCATCCGAACAGCATGGGGACAGCCGCCAGGCGTCCAGACTGCCCGTTCCGGCGGCGCGACCCAGGCCCCATGTGGCGTACTGACGACCACAACTCCGCGCGCGGCATAGAGAAGTTGCCCGCGGCGATGCTCATGCCAATCCAGTTCGAAGGCGGGCGGATACTCATTGCCGACACCGATTATAGGCCGATCGACATGTTCGACCGAATTCGGATCGTTCCACTGCATTAACTGTCCCAATCGCGAAAGTGAAAGACCCATAGTGGAATGCGGGCCAAGGTGCGAGTACCTATGGCGAGGCTCGTCACCACGAACGGAAGCCGCCATGAATGCCACCAAAGCCGCCCGGCCCAGTCCCGCGACGGAAACCACTGTCTTCGGGATAATCGCGGCGATCAGCGTTTGCCACCTTATCAACGACATGTTGCAGTCGCTGCTTCCCGCCATCTATCCCAACCTGAAGGCGGAATTGGGCCTGTCATTCAGCCAGATCGGACTGGTGACGCTCGTCTACCAGCTTACCGCCTCGATCCTGCAGCCACTGATCGGCCTCTATGCAGACAGGCGGCCGACACCGTTGGCGCTGCCGGGTGGCACGCTGTTCTCGCTGGCCGGGTTGCTCGTCCTGTCGGCCGCACACAGCTATGTTATGCTGCTCGTCGGCGCATCGCTGCTGGGCATGGGTTCTTCGGTCTTCCATCCGGAGTCATCGCGCGTCGCCCGCATGGCTGCAGGACGCAGGCATGGGCTTGCCCAATCGATGTTCCAGGTGGGCGGCAACGCCGGATCGGCGCTCGGCCCTCTGGCAGCCGCGATCGTCGTCATGCGCTGGGGCCAGTCGAGCCTCGCCTTCTTTGCGATGCTGGCGCTGCTGTCGTGCGCGATCCTGTGGAATGTCGGCCAATGGTATCGCCATCATGGGCTTGCTCGCCTGTCGTATGGAAAGGGCAGTGCGAAGGCCCTCCCCGTGCTGCCGCGAGGCAAGGTTCTGGGTGGGATCGCCGTGTTGCTGGCGCTGATCTTCTCCAAATATGTCTACCTGGCGAGCCTCACCAGCTACTTCACCTTCTACCTGATCCACCGCTTCGGCGTATCGGTCGAGGTGGCACAGTTGCACCTGTTCGCCTTTCTCGCCGCCGTGGCGGTCGGCACTATCGCGGGTGGACCGCTGGGCGATCGGTTCGGCAGAAAGTATGTGATCTGGTTTTCGATCCTCGGCGCCCTGCCCTTCACTCTGCTCCTGCCACATGCCAGCCTGTTCTGGACCGGGCCACTGACGGTGATGATCGGCCTTATCCTGGCCTCCGCTTTCCCTGCGATCGTCGTGTTCGCGCAAGACCTTGTGCCCGGCAAGATCGGTATGATCTCGGGTCTGTTCTTCGGCTTCTCGTTCGGCATGGGCGGTGTGGGCGCGGCGGTGCTGGGCGAAGTCGCTGACAGGGGCGGCATCGAGATGGTCTACATGATCTGCGCCTATCTCCCCGCGATCGGCTTGCTGGCCATCCTGTTGCCCGACCCGAAGTCGAGATAACCGATCGCCGCTGGCGGCGGGACGCCCATCCTCGCCGCCGCCAAGCCATTCGGCCTCCCGACTATGATACTTGGTTCCCAGGTTCGGCCAGCCCCCACTGTCATTCTGGATAACGAAGAATCGCGTCAGTCGAAGGAGGCAGCAGCGGCGAAGGGCCAGTGCCATTCGGTTGTTCCGGCGGAACATGCCGTAACAGAGGTTTCCTTCACCGCTGGCTATGCCGGCCCCACCAAATTCGACGCCGCGTGCCGCCGCTGGTCCGGCTATGCGTAACCCAATGACTCAAAGGGCAATCAATCGTGAAAGCGTAAGCTACGGCCAGGTCCCAAAATGGGCCGTGTCCGATCTACAGCAGGATGGGGGCACAGCAGCTGCGAGCGATCGCCCCCTGCCGGCCGTTCAGCCACCTACTTTCACTCCCAGATGCGGACTGTCCGCCACGCCGTTCGCCGTTGAATAGCTTTGCCAGTCCTTCAAACTGCATGGCTCATTGACGCGCAATGAAATCTTGCTGCACATGAAGGTCGAAGGGGCATTCATGCGCATTGTCATTATCGACGACAGTGGGCTGCGCGCGACGGTGCTTGAGGAGGGCCTGCGCGATGCGGGCTACGACGACATCCATATCGTGCCGCCGCGCGGCGCCTTCGTTGCGCGGCTCGAGCGCATGGCACCCGATGTCGTGCTCATGGATCTCGGCAGTCCGAGCCGCGATACGCTGGAGGAAATGCTCACGGTTAGCCGCGCATTGGCGCGCCCCATCGCGATGTTCGTCGACCAGTCGGACGAGGCGATGATCGGCGCTGCGATCGACGCGGGCGTCTCCGCCTATGTGGTGGACGGGCTGCGCAAGGAGCGGGTGAAGCCGGTGCTGGAACTGGCGGTGCGCCGCTTCAACGCCTTCTCCCGAATGCAGACCGAGCTGGAGGAGGCGCGCACCGCGCTTGCCGACCGCAAGGTGATCGATCGCGCCAAGTCGATCCTGATGAACCAGCGCGCCTTGTCCGAGCAGGATGCCTATGCGCTGCTGCGTTCGACCGCGATGAACCAGGGCAAGAAAATTGCCGACGTGGCGCAGGCGCTGATTACCGCCAGCGACCTGCTGGGAGGGATATGATGACGACCAACCTTCGCATTGCCTTCCTGCCGCTGAACGACGTTGCCGTGCTCGCCGCCGCGCGCGAACGCGGGTTTGCCGAGGAGGAGGGCCTCTCGCTCGATCTCGTGCGCACGACGAGTTGGGCGACCTTGCGTGATCGGCTGGTCTATGGGCAGGTGCAGGCCGCGCACATGCTGGCGCCGCTTGCCGTGGCGGTGACGCTGGGCCTGAGCCAGCAACCCGCCGCGCTGGCCGCGCCGTTCAAGCTGGGCGTCAACGGCAACATGCTGGTCATGGCGAAGGACTTCGCGGCCGCGCTCGCACCCGATCCCGCCGCCCGGCTGGCCGATCCGCTGGGCACCGCGCACGATTTCGCCGCCGCCATCGGACTGTGGCGCAGGAAACCGATCATCGGTGTCGTCCACCGCTTTTCCAGCCATGCGCTGATGCTGCGGTACTGGCTGGCCAGCGCGGGCATCGATCCCGACCGCGACGTGGTGCTGCGCGTGCTGCCGCCCTCGCTGACGGTCGAGGCGATCCACGCAGGCGAGATCGACGGCTTCATCGCGGGCGAGCCCTGGGGCAGCGCCGCCATCGATTCCGGCCGCGCCGAGGCAGTCGCCATCGGGACGCGCATCTGGCAGCGCGGGGTCGAGAAAGTGCTCGCCTTCCGCGAAACGTGGCTTGAGGAAAATCCCGAGACCACCGACCGTCTGCTGCGCGCGCTGGCCCGTGCCGCCGTCTGGTGCGACGAGCCCGGCAACCGGGAGGCGCTGGCCGATATCCTCGCCGACGCGCGCTATGTCGGGCAGCCCTCCGACCTGATTCTGCGCGCGCTGACCGGGACGATCGTTCCAAGGGCAGGCGATGTGGCGGTTTCCAGTCCAGACTTCGTACTGTTCTCACGCGAGGCCACATCGTTCCCGTGGCGCAGCCAGGCGCTATGGATCTACTCGCAGCTGGTGCGCTGGAACATGGTCGAGCCTTCCGCGCAGACCGAAGCAAAGGCGGCGGCGGTGTTCCGTCCGGATATCTACCGCCGCGCGCTTGCAGGCAGCGACCAGCCGATGCCGGGGGCAAGCATGAAACTGGAAGGCGCGGTGGAGACGCCGCTCGGCGTGGGCTCACGCAAGGGCGACCTGATGTTGGGCCCTGACCGGTTCTTCGACGGGCGCATCTTCGATCCGGAGCGGATCGAGGACTACCTCGCCGGGTTCGTCCGGTAGGTTTTGCAGCGCAGCATCGGGCCTGACCTGGAAATCCCATCGCGCTGAAAACGCGCGCAATTTTGCATCTTGCCAGATTCGCCGAATCGCGTGACTATATGAACGTCGCGCGATGATGCGCGCTCATACCGGATAGGCTGTCCCAAAGGCGGGACGCCATCCTCACCGAAATTCGCAGCAAAGCCGCTGACCGGGCTCACCGTAGGGTGACGTCCGGCCTGCGGCTTTTTTCGTGTCCGCTTTCATGATTTAATGGGGGACGTACCATGGCAACCGCATTCTTCCGGCCTGACGAAGACAATGACGTGCTTGCGCCCGCGCAAAAGCCCGCCGTCGGCTTCTGGCAGTCCGGTCACACGCCGACGCTGATCGCCGCTTTTCTCTATTTCGACCTCGCCTTCATGGTCTGGGTGCTGCTCGGGCCGCTGGCGCCGGAGATTTCCAAGACGCTTGGCCTGACGCCCGCGCAGAAGGGCCTGATGGTGGCGCTGCCCACGCTGGCGGGCGCAGCCCTGCGCGTCGTCAACGGCTTGCTGGTCGATCGCATCGGGCCGAAACGCTCGGGCGCGATCAATCAGGTGATCGTCATCACCGGGCTGTTCTTCGCCTGGTCGATGGGCGTCACCAGCTTCGGCGGAACGCTGGCGCTGGGCGTGATCCTCGGCTTTGCGGGGGCGAGCTTCGCCGTCGCGCTGCCGCTCGCCAGCCGCTGGTATCCAGCCGAGCATCAGGGCAAGGCGATGGGCCTTGCCGGCATGGGCAATTCGGGCACCGTCCTCGCCGCCCTTTTCGCGCCGACACTGGCGAAGATGTTCGGCTGGAATGCTGTACTGGGCCTTGCCTGCATCCCGTTGACCGTGGTTCTGGCGCTATACCTCGTCATGGCGAAGGATGCCCCCAGCCAGCCCGCACCGCGCAAGCTGGTGGACTATGCCGCGCTGCTCAAGCAGGCGGACGCATGGTGGCTGATGGCCTTCTACGCCGTGACTTTCGGCGGTTTCGTGGGCCTTGCAGCATCGCTGCCGATCTACTTCACCGACCAGTTCGGCCTCAGCACCGTCGTCGCCGGATACTGCACCGCGGGCTGCGTATTCGCCGGATCGCTGGTCCGTCCGATGGGCGGCGCGCTCGCTGACAAGATCGGCGGCGTGAAAGCGCTGATGATGGTCTACGCCGTCGCTGCGGTCGCTCTCGTCGGTGTGTCGCAGGCGCCCAGCCTCGTTGCGGCGCTTGGGCTGTTCGTGGTGGCGATGCTGGCGCTCGGCACCGGCAACGGCTCGGTGTTCCAGCTGGTCCCGCAGCGTTTTCAGGCCGAGATCGGCGTGATGACCGGCCTCGTCGGCATGGCGGGCGGCGTCGGCGGGTTCTACCTCGCCAGCTCGCTCGGCCTTGCCAAGCAGTTCACCGGCAGCTTCGCGCCGGGATTCCTGATCTTTGCCGGCCTTGCGGTCGTGGCCCTCGCCTCGGTGGCGATGGTCAAGGCTCGCTGGCGCGCGACCTGGAAAACCGGCGCGCGCATCTGAGTCGGTAACCGGGGCGGCGGCCCCCAGCGCCGCCGCCCCACTTCTTCACGTCCTGAGGGGGACGCTTTCAAAATGAAAACCATAACAAGAGCGGCGGCCGTGCTGGCCGTCGGCGGGGTCGCTTGCACTGCATCCGCGCAAGCTCAGGACATCACCGTCAAGCCGATCGCCGAGGCGCGGGTTCGCTACGAGCATGTCGATCAGGACGGTATCGCCGCAAAGGCCGATGCGCTGACCGTTCGGGTACGCGGCGGCGCGCAGGCCACCAGCGGGGCGCTGAGCGCCACCGTCGTTGCGCAGGGTAATCTCGCGGTGGTCGATGACTACTACGACGGCTTGAACGGTGCGGCCACGCGGCCTTTGGTGGCCGATCCGCAGAACATCGCGCTCTACATCGCGCAGTTGCAGTACAAGGCGAAGGGCGTGACCCTTACCGCCGGGCGGCAGAAGATCGCGCTGGACGACGAGCGCTTCGTCGGCAACGTCGCCTTCCGCGACAATGCCCAGACGTTCGACGCGGTACGGGCCGAACTCGCTCCGGCCAAGGGGCTGAAGCTGGACGTGTCCTATGTCTGGAGCGTGCGCACGATCTGGGGCATCGATGGCAACGCAGCGCGCCAGCAGGCGGTGAGCGGGGACACTATGCTGGCCAACCTCTCGTGGGAAACGCCGGTCGGCACGCTGACCGGCTTCGCCTACCTTGTCGATCAGGACGAGGCGGCCGTGCAGGCTTTCCGCCTCTCCAGCCAGACTTACGGCGCGCGGTTCGCAGGGACTCACGCGTTCGGCAAGGCGGTGAAGCTGGCCTATCAGGCCAGCTATGCGCGCCAGTCGGACTGGCAGCGCAACCCCAACGACTACAGCGCCGAATACTGGCTGGCCGATGCGATGCTCGACGTGAAGGGCTGGAAGATCAATGCCGGCTACGAGGTGCTGGGCGCGGATAAGGGCGCGGCGCTGACCAGCTTCCAGACGCCGCTGGGCACCAACTTCAAGTTTCAAGGCTGGGCGGACAAGTTCCTGACGACGCCCGCGAACGGCGTGCGCGATCTTTACCTAGGCGGCGGGTATGGCGCCAAGCAGATCGGCGCATTGTCCGCCGTCACCCTTCAGGCGACCTGGTATCGCTTCGACAGCGATCGGCTGGACCAGCATTACGGCAACGAAATCAATCTCCTGGCCTCGGCAAAGCTGCGCAAGACGACGATCGCGCTACGCTACGCCCACTACGACGCCAGGGCCATGGCGACCGATACCGACAAGGTCTGGGTCCAGTTCGACTGGGCAATCTGACGCTTTGATTACGGAATCGCTTGAGCCATCGGGCGATTCCATTTATGTTGCAGTGCAAAGGGCAACGTTGTCCTTCCCACATCGCCGAAATGTCCCACTGACGGGGCGCGTAGGCACCGAATGATGGCAAGGCCGCCATCCTGACTTCCGGTTTCACGCCGGGGGTCTGGATGGCGGCCTTTTCTCGTTTTCAACTCCATTTCCCATGACCCATTCCCATGACACTGCCGGAGTTTCGAACATGGACTTTCAGGACGGGATCGAACCCAATTCCGACTATGACGACGCGCTGATCGTGCCGAGTGACGATGTCCGCGAGCATCTGGTCGTCGTCGGCAACGGCATGGCGGGCTGCCGCGCGGTCGAGGAACTGCTGGCGCGCGATGCCGATCGCTACCGCGTGACGATCTTCGGCGCCGAGCCGCATGTGAACTACAACCGCATCATGCTCTCGCCGGTGCTGGCGGGTGAGAAGACCTTCGAGCAGATCGTCATCAACACCCGCGAGTGGTACGACGAGAACGGCATCGACCTCATAACCGCCGATCCCGTCACCGCGATCGACCGCGCGGCCAAGACCGTCACCTCGCGTTCGGGCCGCATGGTGCATTACGATCGCCTGCTGATCGCGACCGGCTCCGATCCGTTCATCATTCCGGTGCCCGGCAAGGACTTGCCGGGTGTGATCTCGTTCCGCGACATGAACGATGTGGGCACGATGCTGGCGGCGGCGGAAGCGGGCAAGGCTTCGGGCGGCGGATCGGCGGTAGTCATCGGCGGCGGCCTGCTGGGGCTGGAGGCCGCGCATGGCCTGACCCTGCGCGGCATGAAGGTCACCGTCATCCACCTCATGCCCACGCTGATGGAGCGCCAGCTGGACGAGGCCGCGGGCTGGCTGCTCAAGTCCGCGCTGGAAGGGCGCGGCCAGACCATCCTCACCGGCGCCGACACCGCCGAGATCTATGGCGACGGCAAGGTCGAGGGCGTGCGCCTCAAGGACGGGCGGGAAATCCCGGCCAGCCTCGTGGTCATGGCCGTGGGCATCCGCCCCGCCACCGCGCTGGCGCGCGAAGCCGGGCTGGACGTGGGGCGCGGCATCAAGGTCGACGACCACATGGTCACCAGCGACTCCTCGGTGCTCGCAGTCGGCGAATGTGTGGAGCACGACGGCAACGTCTACGGCCTCGTCGCGCCGCTGTGGGATATGTGCCGCAGCCTCGCCGACGGGCTGACCGACCGGCACAGCGGCTATCGCGGCTCGGTCACCTCGACCAAGCTGAAGGTCGCCGGGCTCGACGTGTTCTCGGCCGGCGACTTCTCCGGCGGCGAGGGGTGCGAGGACATCGTGCTGCGCGATGCTGCGCGCGGCGTCTACAAGCGCGTCGTGGTGAAGGACGACCGCATCGTCGGCGCGGTGCTTTACGGCGACACGGCGGACGGCGGCTGGTACTTCGACCTTCTGAAGAAGGGAGAGGACGTTTCCGAAGTCCGCGACCTGCTGATCTTCGGCCAGGCCTTCGCCTCGGGAGGAGGCGCGCTGGACCCTAAGGCGGCCGTTGCAGCGCTCTCGGACGATGCCGAGATCTGCGGCTGCAACGGCGTCTCAAAGGGTCAGGTCGTCGGCTGCATCGAGGCGGGCGCCTGCAGCCTCGACGCCGTGCGCGCCACCTGCAAGGCTTCGGCCAGCTGCGGGCAATGCACCGGCCTTGTCGAGAACCTGCTGGCACTGACGCTGGGCGAGGAGGTGGAATCCGGTCCCAAGACCTTGTGCAAGTGCGCCAGTTTCACGCACGACGACGTACGGCGCGAGATCGTGGCGCAGGACATGCGCTCGATCCCCGAAGTGATGCAGAAGCTGCACTGGGCGACGCCGGACGGCTGTTCGTCCTGCCGCCCGGCGCTCAACTACTACCTGCTCTGCGCGCTTCCGGGCGTATACGTGGACGACCAGCAGAGCCGCTTCGTCAACGAGCGCATGCACGCCAACATCCAGAAGGACGGCACCTATTCGGTCGTTCCGCGCATGTGGGGCGGCCTCACCAACCCGCGTGAACTGCGCGCGATCGCCGACGTGGTCGAGAAGTACGATGCCCCGATGGTGAAGGTGACCGGCGGCCAGCGCCTCGACATCTTCGGGATCAAGAAGGAAGACCTGCCCGCCGTCTGGGCCGATCTCAACGCCGCCGGGATGGTCTCGGGCCATGCTTACGGCAAGAGCTTGCGCACGGTGAAGACCTGCGTGGGTTCGGAATGGTGCCGCTTCGGCACGCAGGATTCGACCGGCCTCGGCGTCAAGACCGAGCGGATGACCTGGGGCTCATGGATGCCGCACAAGTTCAAGATCGCCGTCTCCGGTTGCCCGCGCAACTGCGCCGAGGCGACGATCAAGGACTTCGGGATCGTCTGCGTGGATAGCGGCTACGAACTGAGCGTGGGCGGCAACGGCGGCATCAAGGTGCGCGCCACCGACTTCCTGTGCAAGGTCGCGACCGAAGAGGAAGCGCTCGAATACTGCGCCGCCTTCATTCAGGTCTACCGCGAGGAAGCGCGCTATCTGGAACGCACCGCGCCGTGGATCGAGCGGGTCGGCGTCGATTACGTGAAGTCCCGCGTGGTCGAGGACGAGGCGGGCCGCAAGGCGCTCGCCGCGCGGTTCCTCCATTCGCAAAGCTTCAGCCAGGACGATCCGTGGGAAAGCCGCGCCTCGGGCGACCGCGCCGACCTGCACCAGCCCCTCCAACCTCTTGCTCTCGAAGCAGCGGAGTGAACGCCATGACCGACTGGATCGACATCGGAACCCTCAGCGACATCCCCCAGCGCGGCGCCCGCACCGTATGCCTTGAAGGGGAGCCGGAGATCGCCGTTTTCCGCACCGGCGACGACAAGGTTTTCGCGCTCGTCAACGAATGCCCGCACAAGAAGGGGCCGCTCAGCCAGGGCATCGTCCATGGCCACTCGGTCGCCTGCCCGCTGCACAACTGGAACATCGCGCTGGCCAGCGGCGAGGCGCAAGGGGCGGACAGCGGCTGCACCCCGACCATCGCCGTGCGCGAGGAGAACGGACGCATCCTGCTGGCCCGACCCGAGGCCCAGAGTCCTGAAGCCCTGAAGGACGCCGCCTGATGCGCGAGGCGGTCCGCACGACCTGCGCCTATTGCGGCGTCGGCTGCGGCATCTCGGCCACCCCGACGGGCGCGCGCGAGGTGACGATCCGGGGCGACGAGGCGCATCCGGCGAATGCGGGCCGCCTCTGCTCCAAGGGTACGCATCTGGGCGAGACGGTCGGGCTGACCGGCCGCCTGCTCCACCCGATGATCGGCGAGCGACGGGTGCGCTGGGACAAGGCGCTGGACCTCGTGGCGAAGCGCTTTCGCGACACCATCGCCCGTCATGGCCCGGACAGCGTGGCGTTCTACGTCTCGGGACAACTGCTGACCGAGGATTACTACGTCGCCAACAAGCTGATGAAGGGCTTCATCGGCTCGGCCAACATCGACACCAATTCGCGCCTGTGCATGTCGAGCGCGGTCGCCGGCCACACCCGCGCCTTCGGCGAGGACGTGGTGCCCGCCGGCTACGAGGATCTCGACAAGGCCGACCTTGTCGTGCTGGTCGGCTCCAACACGGCATGGTGCCACCCGATCGTCTACCAGCGCATTCAGGCCGCGCGCGCCGAGCGGGGCACGAAGCTGATCGTCATCGACCCGCGCCGCACCGAGACGTGCGAGGGCGCGGACCTTCACCTGCCGCTGCGCCCCGGCAGCGACGTGGCGCTGATGAACGGGCTGCTGACATGGCTCGCCGAGCAGGGCATGGTCGACAAGGCATTCATGACTGCCCACGTCGATGTGCCCGAGGGCTTCTGGCAACACCTCGCCACCGGCCATGACGTGTGGACCACGGCGAAGACCTGCGACCTCGATCCCGCGCTGCTCCTGAAGTTCTACGAGCTGTTCGCCGCCAACCCGCGCACGGTCACGATGTTCAGTCAGGGGATCAATCAGTCGATCCGCGGTACGGATCAGGTCAACGCGATCATCAACCTGCACCTCGCCACGGGGCGGATCGGCCAGCCGGGCGCGGCGCCGTTCTCGATCACCGGGCAGCCCAATGCGATGGGCGGACGCGAGGTCGGCGGTCTCGCCTCGACGCTGGCCGCGCACATGGACTTCGCACCCGAAAACGTCGCGCGCGTCGGCCGCTTCTGGGCCGCGCCGACGATGGCGACGAAGCCCGGCCTCAAGGCGGTGGACTTGTTCCGCGCCATCGGCGAGGGGCGGATCAAGGCGCTGTGGGTCATGGCGACCAACCCGGCCGTCTCGCTGCCGGATGCCGGAAACGTGCGCGCCGCGCTGGAGAAGTGCCCCTTCGTCGTCGTCTCCGACGTCATCGCCAACACGGACACCACCGCTTATGCCGACGTGCGCCTCCCCGCAGCGGCATGGGGCGAGAAGGACGGCACCGTCACCAATTCGGAGCGCACCATCAGCCGCCAGCGCCCGTTCATGGCGCTGCCCGGAGAGGCGAAGCCCGACTGGTGGATCGTCAAGGAAGTCGCCCGCCGAATGGGCTGGGGCAGTGCCTTTGCTTATGACACGCCCGCCGACATCTGGCGCGAACATGCGCGCCTGACCGCCTATCAGAATGATGGCGCCCGCGTGCTGAACCTCGCCGCCCATGCCGCGATCGGCAACCTCGCCTATGATGCGATGGAGCCGTTCCGCTGGGGCGGCACGCCGTTCGCCGATGGCCGCTTTCCGACGCCGGGCGCGCGCGCGCGGATGGTCAAGGTCGGGCAGATGGACCTGCAGGCCCCGCTCGCCGACTGGCCGTTGACGCTCAACACCGGGCGCTACCGCGACCAGTGGCATACCATGACCCGCACCGGCCTCGCCCCCAAGCTGGCGCGCCACCGCGAGGAACCGCTGGTCGAGGTCCATCCCGCCGACGCGGCTGCACTGGCGTTGAAGGACGGCGATCTGGCCCGCGTCTCGACCCCGCAGGGTAACAGCACCTTCCGCGTGATGCTCAGCGATGGCCAGCGTCCGGGTGAGATCTTCACGCCGATCCACTGGACCGACCAGATCTCCACCGGCGGCCGCACCGGCCTGCTGCCGCGCCCGCTGGTCGATCCGCATTCCGGCCAGCCCGGGTTCAAGTCCACCCCCGCCGCGCTCGCCAAAATCGAGACCGAGTGGAAGGGCTTCCTGATCCTGCGCGGCGACGAACCCGCCCGCGTCCCCTGCATGTGGGCGACGCGCGTGGCGGTGCCCGGCGGCGCGCTCTACGAGATCGCGGGCAACGGCGACGCTGCCCGCATTGAGGCCTGCCTGCCCAAGGGCGAGCGCATCGAGGCGATCGACCATACCCGAGGCTCGCGCAGGGTCGCGATCGTCGTCGAGGGCAGGCTGGCGGGCGTGCTGTTCGTCACGCGCACCGGCCTGCTGCCTTCGCGCGACTGGCTGATCGGCCAGCTTGCGGTCGAGGACGTGGGCGCCACCGTACTCGCCGCGCGCGGCCCCGGCAGCCAGCCCGACAAGGGCGCGACCGTCTGCGTCTGCTTCGACATCGGCCTCAATCAGATCGTCGCCGCCATCCGCGCGCAAGCGCTGGTGGACGTCCCCGCCATCGGCAAGGCGCTGGGCGCGGGCACCAATTGCGGCTCGTGCCGTCCCGCGCTTGCCAAGATACTCAGCCAGACCAGTGAGGAGGTCCTCGATGCAGCCGAATGAACTGATCGCCCCCGGTGAAGTCTGGCTGGTCGGCGCCGGGCCCGGTGACCCCGACCTGCTGACGCGCAAGGCCGAGAAGCTGATCGCCGCTGCCGACGTGGTGTTCTACGACGCGCTTGTCGGCCCCGGCGTGCTGGAACTGATCCCGGCCCGCGCGGACCGCGTCAGCGTGGGCAAGCGCTCAGGCCGCCATTCGCGGGATCAGCAGACCATCGACGAAATGCTCGTGGCTGCCGCGCTTTGCGGCAGGCGCGTAGTGCGCCTCAAGGGCGGTGACCCCGCCATGTTCGCCCGCGCGACCGAAGAGATGATGGCTTTGCGCAACGCCGGGGTCCGGGTGCGCATCTGCCCCGGTATCACTGCCGCCAGCGCCGTGGCGGCATCGGCCGGGCTGTCGCTTTCCTTGCGCGGTATCGCGCGGCGGGTGCAATTCGTCACCGCCCATAGCCGCAACGGACAGGCGCTCGATCTGGACTGGCAAGCGCTTGCCGATCCCGCCTGCACGCTGGCGGTCTACATGGGACGGGAGGCTGCTCCCGAGTTGAGCATGGCGCTGATCGCCGCCGGCCTGCCGGGATCGACCCCCGCCCTGATCGCCTGCGACGCATCGCTGCCTCAGGAGCAGCAATTGCGCACCCGGCTGGACCTGCTTCCGCTGGTGGTCCAGGCCTTTGCCGAGGATCGACCGACCCTGATCCTGATCGGAGAGGCCGTGGCGCAGGCCGACGGCACGGTGCCCATCGGTTCGGCTGCGACGTCGCCGCTGGCATTCCCGGTCGCGGAGTAGAGGCATGGCCACGGCATCGGAGTTGCCCTGCTACGCCGCCACGACCTTCGATGCCGCGCAGGCGATCGCGCGGGACAACTGCGTGCCACTGGGCGTGGAGTGGGTGCCGCTGGCGAAGGCTGGGCGCCGCATCCTCGCAGACGACGCGATTGCCCGGATCGATTCACCGCGCCGGGACAGCGCGGCGATGGACGGGTTCGCCGTTCACTCCGCAGACCTCACCGGCGACTTCACGCGGCTCGCGATACAGGGAGAGAGCGCAGCCGGCGGCGGCCAGCCGGCTATGCTGCGTCCCGGCGCCGCCATGCGGATCTCCACCGGAGCGCCGATGCCGGCCGGAGCGGACCGGGTCGTGATGCACGAACACGCACGCATCGACGGCAACTTCGCGATCCTGCCGCGCACTTCGGGCAAACCGCATGTCCGGCCACGCGCATCCGACTTCGCGAAAGGCACGAGACTGCTGCCAGCGGGCACCCGTATCTGCCCTCGCGCCATGATGGTCGCCGCCGCAGCCGACATCGACACGCTCCCGGTATGGCGCCAGCTCCGCCTGCGGGTGCTGACCAACGGCGATGAACTCGTCGCGCCCGGCAGCGCCGCGCCGTACATCAACACGATCCCTGACAGCCTGAGCGAAGCACTGCTGTTTATGGCGCGGCAATGGGGCGCCAAGCCAATGGGCGGGCAACGATCGATGGACAGTGTCGATGAACTCCATGCGAAGGCCATCACAGCTCTGGAAGAAACGGATCTTCTCGTCATCGCCGGCGGCGCTTCGTATGGCCAGAGGGATCTGGCACGGATAGCGCTTGCGCCACTCGGCTTGCGACTGGCCTTCGCCGGGGTTGCGATGAAGCCAGGTAAGCCTTTGTGGTACGGCCGGATCGGGCACACTCACGTGTTGGGTCTGCCAGGCAATCCCACGGCCGCACTGACTGCGGCTCGCCTGTTTCTCGCGCCCATGATCTGCGGGCTGTCCGGTGCGGGTTTCGACCGCGCCCTGCAATGGAACTGGCGCCAGTTACTCCACGATGCGCCGGACGGAACTGATCGCGATCAGTTTCTGTGTGCGACGGGAGAAAGCCGAGGAAATGGTGTGAGTATCATCGCAAGACAGGAAGCATCGGCGCAGATGATGCTTGCTCAAGCTGACCTGCTGGTGGAGCGCCCCGCGCAATCTGCATCGATGGAGGCGGGTTCCCCGGTGCGTTGCCTGCGGTTCTGATCAAGGGCCGCTTGGTGGACTTAATGCTTTGAATACGCTTGGAAGAACGGATTCGAATGGGTGATGACGGCCCCGGTCGATGCCTTACCGCTCCCTTCCAATCTCTTTGAAACGCTCAGTCCAAGGCCTGCATGCCTCGTCAAGCACAGCTCTGCCGCGCTTAATGGTGATCGCCGCCGCCTCAATCGCCTCTCCCTTTACGATCCGGAACGGGAAAAAAGACGGCAGGGGTTTTTCGTCTTTGTCCTTGCGGGGAAACCCGAGCGCCTTCGGATCGCTTATCTGCGCACGGGTAACTTCGCCGAGGAAATGGCAGATGCCCTCGCCCGAGCGCGGCTTCGACACGTTTTTGTCAAGTCTTTCTGCTATGCCTGCGCCCGTTGCCGCTTGATGTGATCGATCAGTGCGCGCAGCTTGGGTGCGATGTTCCTGCGTGCTGGAAAGTAGAGGAAGAAGCCGGGGAATGAGGGGCAATAGTCCTCCAGCAGCGAGACGAGCGTTCCAGCCTGCAGATGCGCGGTGAAGGTTTCTTCCATTCCGAAAGTCAGCCCGCCTCCCGCCAGCGCGGTATTGACCATGACGCGCATGTCGTTGGTCGTCAGCTGCGGATCGAGGGCTACCGCGAAGTCGCGCCCATTCTCCGCGAACTCCCAGCGGTAGGGCGCCACATCGGGCGCAGGCCGCCACCCTATGCAGCGATGGTCTACCAGGTCCTGCGGGTGGTTGGGCGCCCCGAACCGGGCGAGGTAGCCGGGGGATGCCACCACCGTCTGCCGCTGGTCCGCGGACACCTTCAGGGCAATCATGTCCTGTTCCACCACCTCGCCTAGCCGAACACCAGCATCATAGCCTTGCGCGACGATATCGAACTCGTCGTCCGTCACGCCGATGTCGAGCTGAACACCCGGGTGTGCGTCCAGAAACGTCGCGAAAAGCGGCCCGGCAAGAAACCATTCGGCGATCGACGAGACTGCGATGCGCAGCCTGCCGCTTGGCGCGGCATCGCGATCACCGGCTTCAGAGAGCGCTGCGCCCATTTCCGCCATCGCCGGCGACAGGCGCTCGAATAGCCGCTCGCCCGCTTCGGTCAGGCTGACGCTGCGTGTCGTGCGCAGCAACAGTGCCGTCCCCAGGCGATCCTCCAGCTTGCGGACCGACTGGCTCACCGCTGACCGGGTGATACCGAGCCGCTCGGATGCGCGCCGGAAGCTGCGAGCTTCGGCAACGGCAAGGAAGACGCCAATGGCATTTAGTTCCACGCTCATTGGTAAGTTATAGTGAATAGTACGATCACGATCCAGGCGATTATCGCAACAGTGGGACAGCCCTATCTGCTCCTCCATACAGACTGGAGAACCCCATGCTTGAAACGTCCAATCGCTACGACCTGACCGGTCGGGTCGCCATCGTCACCGGAGCCGCCCGCGGTATCGGCCGCGCGACCGCAGGGTTGCTGCGGGCCCGCGGCGCCAGCATCGTCGCGACCGATCGGGCTGAGGCGGTCCATGGCCTTGCTGCCGAGGATGTCGCTACGCTCACCGGCGATGCCGCCGACGAAGAGGTTGCCCGCCGCACCGCCGCGCTTGCGATCGAGCACTTCGGCAGGCTCGACATCCTGATCAACAACGCCGGCCGCACGCTCAACAAGTCGATCGAGGAAACCAGCGTCGAAGAGTTTGACGCGATCCTGGCCATCAATGCACGCGGCAATTTCGTCCATGCGCGCGAGGCGATGAAGGTCATGACCGAAGGCGGCGCCATCGTCTCTGTCGCCTCAGTTTCTTCGGTCGTCGCATTCGAAACCCAGGCCGCTTATGCATCGTCCAAGGGCGCGCTTGCCCAGTTGATGCGGGTGATCGCAATCGAAGGCGGCAAGCGCGGAATTCGCTCCAACGCGGTCGCTCCGGGCGTCATCGAAACCGACATCATGGAAGGCGTGATTGAGGGCGACGGGCGCGCGATGCTGCGCAGCTTTGGCGATGCGCATCCGATCGGCCGTATCGGCCAGCCCGAAGAGGTGGCAGAGGCGATCGCCTTCCTTGCCTCGCCTGCTGCCAGCTTCATCACCGGCGCGATGCTGATGGTAGACGGCGGCTGGACCGCGCAGTGAGCCGACCAGAAGGGAGACCCACACCATGAACAATGCCATGACCAGCGCATCCCGATACCTTACCCGCTTTATCGCCCGGTCCATCGCCTTCATCGGTGCCGGCATCGCCACGCCCCTTGTCGCGAACGCCGCCTCCGCACAGTCCTGTCCCGCCGACGGTAATGCCGCGCCGGCTGCATTGCACCGCGAATGGATCCTCAAGGGCTGGGAGAAGCATCACGGTGATCCACTCTTCGATTTTGGCAAGAAGCTGGGCCATTTTTACGACTGGTCGGGCGAAACGCTGATCCTTTACGACGACATGGCACCGGACCATGAGGTTGCGCACAGCGCCGAGCGCTATGGCGAACTGTTCACGCCGCTGTTTCGCCAGCAGCGCGAGGTGCGCCATGCCGTGATCGATGGCCCCGACGCCATCGTCGATGGGAGGCTTGCGGTATCGACGCTCGAGTTCGCAGCGCGTCTCGTGGGTCCCGACGGCACCGTCATGGGGATCCGCGATCGCTCAACGCTGACCTGGCGATGCCGGGACGACGGGTGGAAGATCGTTCGTGAGCACAATTCGTCGCACGGCGTCTCGCGCGAGGAGATCGACCGGCTGGTGCCGCACGAGAACTGACACGCCCTGGGTAGCGGGGAGGTACCGTGGCGGGGAACGCCCCCCCCGCCCGGCGGCCCGGCCGGCGCTGCGCTTACCTTGGCACCCCCTTCAAGCCCGGTCTGCCGAAAAGGCCAGCTCACGCTGGGCGCGCAGCTCATCGAGGCGCCGCGTCAGTTCACGCTCGATGTTGAGGAACGCGGTGCTGCCCAGAGCGACCCGGCGCGCAGCAACCTGGGCATCGCCTGCGGCAATTATCGCATCTACGGTGCGATCCGCATCCCCGGTCAGCACGAAGCTGCCATCGGCGACCGCGCGACGCACCGCGCCGGCCGGGGTGTCGTCGTAGACCTGCGTTTCAGGCGCGCGGTCGAGGGCAGCGCCAAAGCCCGTTTCCGTCGGTCCCGGCTCGATGATCGAGAAGGTAATGCCGAAGGGCGCAACTTCCTGGGCGACCGATTCCACGAAACCCTCGATCCCCCATTTGCTCGCGTGATAAAGGCTGAAGTTGGGATAGGCCACCTGCCCTCCTTCGGACGAGACCTGCAAAATCCGACCCCTGCCCTGTGCCCGCAGAGGCGCAAGAACGGCGCGGATGAGCTGCACCGAAGCGGTCAGATTGGTCGCGATCTGGCGGTCGATCTGTTCATCCAGCAGTTCCTCTGCCGCGCCGAACAGGCCATAGCCAGCATTGCTGACGACCACGTCGATTTGGGTTTCTGCGAAAACCTTGTCGACCTCCCGCCGCAGCGCGAGCGTATCGGTGAGGTCCAGCGCGACGATGCGCAGCGTATCGGGATGGCGCGCGTGCAACTGTCCGAGCGTTTCGACGCGCCGCGCCACCGCAAATACGGTGTCACCCCGGGCCAGCAGTTTGGCGGTCATACCCAGCCCCAGCCCCGACGAGGCTCCCGTGATAAGCCAGTTCTTCATGGCAAACTCCTTTCACGCCAGGAGCTAGGCGCAATCATCTGGTATGATAAGAAGACCCAATTGGAATGACTTGGTAAGGATTGTGCACCAATGGCAGATGTCAGTCTCACCGAGTTGAAGGCCTTCGTCCTCGTCGCCCGGCATCGCAGCTTCCGCCAGGCAGCCGACATGGCAGGTGTCTCACGCCCTTCGCTCAGCCACGCTCTTCGCGCGCTTGAGCAGCGCCTCGGCACGCGCCTGCTCCATCGCACGACCCGCAGCGTTGCACCGACCGAAGCAGGGGAGCGTCTTCTCGCCCGTCTTGCGCCCGCACTGCTCGACCTTAACGATATGCTGGCGGCGATCGGGCAGGACGATGCCGATTGTAGCGCGACAAACTGGATGATGATTGCGCGTCAATCAGGATGAGAATGTGATT